>JAICPV010000483.1 GCA_025929655.1 Pyrinomonadaceae bacterium | reverse complement strand
TGGCGGCGGTGCCGGTTCGAGGCTGTTTCCATTGACGCGCGAAAGATCGAAACCGGCGGTTCCACTTGGTGGAAAATATCGTTTGATCGACGTTCCGGTTTCCAACTGCATCAATTCAAACATCACGCAGATCTTCGTCCTCACGCAATACAATTCCGCCTCGCTGAACCGGCATATCTCGCAAACGTATCGTTTTTCAAATTTTTCGACGGGTTTCGTCGAGATCCTCGCGGCCGAACAGAGACGCGACAGCCCCGATTGGTTCCAGGGAACGGCCGACGCGGTACGGCAGATCCTCCCTCACCTCCGCGACTGGAATGTGAGCACGCTTTTGATCCTTTCGGGTGACCATCTTTACCGGATGGATTACCGGAACTTTCTGGCACGACACTACGAGACGAACGCCGACGTCACCATCTCCGTCGTCCCTGCAAAGCCGGAGGATGCAGAAGGATTCGGCTTGCTCAAGACAGACACTGTTGGAAAGATAATCGAGTTTCGCGAAAAGCCGACGGGCGAAGCACTTGCGGCAATGCGCGTCGATACGACCAATTTCGGACTCTCTCCCGCGGAGGCTGAGCACCGCCCGTTCCTGGCTTCGATGGGAATATATGTTTTCGATTATCAAAAACTGCTGGAGCTGTTGAAGGACAGCGAAAACGCGGTGGATTTCGGCGGCGAGATCATCCCTGAAGCAATAAAGGAATACAACGTCCAGGCATATTTGTTCAACAGTTACTGGGAAGACATTGGGACGATCCGCGCGTTTTTCGACGCGAACCTCGACCTGGCTTCACCGCTGCCGAAATTCAATTTCTTCGATACGGAAGCCCCGATCTACACCCGCAGCCGTTACCTGCCGCCGTCGAAGCTCCATGAATGCGATATTGACAATTCTATGGTGAGCGAGGGCTGTATTCTCAACGGCGTTTACGCGCGGCGTTCGATCATCGGGCTGCGCAGTCGAATTGACACAGGCGTCCGGATCGAACATTCGATCGTCATGGGCTCGGACTATTTCGAGCCGCTTACCGAAATACAAGAAAATCTGGCGACGGGAAAGCCGCATCTCGGCATCGGAAAGAACACTAACGTCAGGCGCGCGATCATCGATAAAAACGTGCGGATCGGAAAGGATGTTGTTCTGTTGAACGAGGCCGGCGTGGACCACGCCGATGGGCCCGACCGGGCATATTATATCCGCGACGGGATAATAATAGTGCCGAAGGGTGCGACGGTTCCCGACGGCACGGTCGTCTGATCACCTGCCGGTCGTTTGGCCGACGATGTAGCTGTTTTTCGCCCGAACCACCACATCCGGCCGCATCACGCGTATCTTGATCTGCTTTCGCTCGCCCGGTTGTCCCGGGTTGTCGGGCGAATAACCCAACGAATACTGCTGGCGAAGCTCCTCCGCGATGCCGGCGAACGCGGCTTCGACATTGTGAAGCGACTCGGCTTCGAATTTTCTGCCGCCGGAATTCTGCGCTAACAGTTCTAGATATTGCTGCCCCCGGGCGTACTCCGCAGGGCTCTGTCCGCTTCCGCCGCCCATGACGCGAATGTTGCCGCCGCCGAGCAGGATCTGCCCGAGAAGATCGTCAAAAATGCCGCCGCGTCTGCGTTGATTCCTGCCGCCCCAACCCGCGTTACCGCCCTGCTGCGTATTGTAACGTACCGGGTATATCAGAGCCTCCGATTCTTCCGCATCCGCGAGAGTGCTTTCGAAATCAGCCCGCCGCGACGTGGTGTCGACGCCATCGGTGAAAAGCACGATAGCTTTGCGGCCTTCAATTCGTTTCATCTCACGGTTCAGGGCGTGGTCGACCGCTTCGTAAAGGCTGGTTCCGTCACCGAACTGCGTCATTCGGATAGCGCTGCGGAGTCGGTAACGGTCGCTTGTCGGATCGGTCAAAACATGGATATTGTCGTCGAACGAGATCACCATCACCCGGTCGCTGGGGCGAAGCTGATTCACGAAGGAGATCGCGGCGTTCTGGATCTCATCGATCCGAAATCGCGTGGAAGGGCTTACGTCGATAAGAAGTACGACCGTGAATGGCTGTTCGACAGACTGGAAATATTCAACCTTTTGCTGAACCCCATTCTCGAAGATCTGGAAATCCTTCTGCGTGAGGCCGGAGATGAAGCGGCCGTCGCGGTCGAGAACGGACACGGGCATAGTAACCAGATTCGTATCGATCTTGATCACTTCGTCCTCGACGTTGACCGGAGGCGTCGGCGAAGCGATAGGCTGCTGAACGCGCGGCTGATTGCCGCCGCGAAGCAATGGAGCACCGCGCTGGTCGACGGTTTGCGGATCGTCGTTTTGGATACGGGGAGCCTGAGGTGTCGGCGTTGCGACCACACGGGGTCGTCCGGACTGTCCGAAGGCGGAAAGCGCGAACGTTCCCAGGCATACGA
>JAICPV010000368.1 GCA_025929655.1 Pyrinomonadaceae bacterium | reverse complement strand
GGTGAAGCACTAAGCGTCTGTGCACATGTAGCTTGTTGCGCAGGCGTAAATGCGGGATTTGCACATGCAAGAGATGCTGTGCCGAACTCTCCAAAATTGAACAGCCCTGCAAAGTTGAGTTCGAAGCGGGCCCTGGCGATGGTGATCCAGTTCAGGTCAACACCGGTCTTAAAAGTATGGTTGCCGGCCACCCAGGTCAGATTGTCCATGATCTGGATACGGTCTTCGGTGCGGTCGACCGGCGAAAAAAGCTCTCGGCCGATGAATGCGGTTCCGGAAATGTTATACGCCACCGCATCTCCGTTTTGCGACCGGAAGGAAGTTTGCCGTTTGCCCCAGCTAAAACGCAGCTCATTGGCCAAATTTATGCTTATCGCCGAATTCAGGCCGGTTGCAAATGAAGTGTCCTTGTAATCGGTTATACCGGTCCGTGAAAAATCATTCTGCCCGAGCGATTGGTTTTGCGATTCAACCTGGATCCCGGTCAAAAAGCCGGTATTGTATCCGAGCCGAAGGTACAGTTGATTATTCTCGTCGATGTTATGGTCCAGTCGGGCGGTCGAATAGTTCGCACGTTCGGTGACCGGGAATACTCGCTGCAAGTCGTTCAACGGCCTGAATGCAATGTCGCTGATCGGGACCGGCGTTCCGGTCAAAAAAAATCGAGAGCCGATCGGAGTTCCCAACGGGATACCGTTCGACGAGCTTGTATTGCGGAGCGGGTTCGAACCCGTCAATGCGGTGCTTCCTCCGCCCGATGCGAGATACAAATACCCGACGCCGAGCTGAGCGGTCTGTGCATTTCCAAGCAATTGCCCGGCGAAGGCCGCCTGGGCCGGAGTAATGTTCGAAAACGTCTGAGCAGGGAATCCCGGTATCGCACCCGCAGGAAGTGTGAATGTCCCTGTTAAACCTGCGGCCACGTCGCTGGTGAAGAATCCCGATTCATCACGCTGGCGGCGTTCGTAATTGATAAAAAAGTGCGTTCTGTCGCGGGCTATCGGCCCGCCGAGTGCGAAGCCCCACTGGGTGCGGCGGTAATCGGGATCTTCGATCGGCGAAAAAGCGTTGCGGGCCTGGATGCGTTTATCGCGGATGTATCCGAAAACGCTGCCGTGGAAATCGTTCGTTCCGCGTTTGGTGACAACATTGATAACCCCGCCGGTCGCACGGCCGAATTCTGCCGTATACGAGTTCGTCGCGATCTGGTATTCCTGTACAGCTTCCATCGAAACTGTTGAACGCGCGGCATTTATCGAATTGTCGGTAAAATCCGCCCCGTCGACGTTCACCTGTGTCGAGCGGCCGCGCTGGCCGCCAATGTTCAATCCCGAGGTTGGGGCCGGTCCGATCGGACGGCCGTTATCGCGACCGACGGTGGAAAGGGTCAATGCAAAGCCAACAGCGTCACGTTGGTTGATCGGAAGACTTTGGATCTTGGTTTGATCGATCGTTGTAGCGACCGCCGTTTTCGAAGTTTCGATCAGCTCGACGGCGTCTCCCGTGATCGTCACTTCGGCGCTGGCCGCGCCTACTTCCATTGGGATTCGGAGCTCGGCGGCCTGGCCGACCGTCAAGCGAACCGGCGAGATCGTGACTTTCTTAAATGTTGCAGCCTCAACGGTTATCTCATATTCGCCCGGCGGCAGCGCGACGAGGGTGTAAAGGCCGTCGTCGCCGGAGGTCGTCGTGCGGCTGATACCGGTGGCGATGTTTCGAGCCGTTATCGTAGCGCCGGGGACAACGGCGCCGTTCGGGTCAACGACCGTTCCGCGAAGGTCCGCGGCCGCGACCTGAGCTTGCGCCATCGTCGAGATCGAGCCTAAAAGCAGGCATGCGGCCAGAATTAAAGACTTTACGAGCAGTACGGAATATCGAATACCCGCTGACGTCATGATTTTTCTCCTTGAGGATCAGAACTTTAAGTTATTCACGCTTGATACCAGCGGAATAGTACGGCGTTTGACAGCCTGCAGGCGAATCGGGAAAGTGAAATTCGCCGTCGAATTTACCGGTCAAAAAAGCGTAGTTTTGCTTTGATGTTTGTAACCCAAAAACCGAAATTAGGCAAGGATAAACGCGTACCCTCTGAAAACTCGAAAATTGGCCTAAAATCGCGGAATATTACGGGTTAGACGTCCTAAAGGTTTTCAGATTTTCAAGCATCGGGGGTTCGCGATGATCCGGCTTTTTGTTTACACTTGCGCTTCGTTATATGCAGATCATTCCCCTTTCGATACCGACGCCGTTTTACGTCGGCGACGTGAATGTATACCTAATCAAAGAAGACCCCTTGACGCTGATAGACGTCGGGCCGAAAACGCCTGAGGCAGCCGAAGCGCTCAGGACGAAATTGGCGGCAAACGGCGTACAGTTTGCGGACGTCCGGCGGATCCTTTTGACCCATGCACACGAGGACCATTGCGGACTCGCACGTCAGGTCCGCGATGAGGCGAAAAACGCGGAGATCTACGTTCATAATTGGGAAACCGGCCACCTGTTCGGCCGTCTCTCGCAGGACCTGCATAAGCGTTTATTACTGCGTTCGGGTGTTCCGGAGGCAGTTTTTGCGGAGATGCGGCGGCTTTATGACGAGATAAGTCTTCTGACCGATGCGTTGGATGATGGCGGGTTCGTTTCGCTCGAGGACGGGATGGAGCTTGAATTTGAAAGCGGCTCATTACGGGTTTTGCACACGCCGGGGCACACACCGGGCTCTTGCTCGTTCGCACGGGAAGCCAATCGAACGCTGGTCTGCGGAGACTGCGTTTTGAAGCGCATAACTCCGAACCCGATCGTTTCGCCGGACCCTGTCGACGCGGAAAAACGCTTTCCATCGCTTGCCGAATATCTTGTAAGCCTTGCAAAACTGAGGACTTACAAGCCGACGCTCGCTTATGGCGGCCACGGCGAGCCTGTGACGGATTTTGAAGAAATATTTAATCGCTACGTTCGCGCGATCGACGATCGGCAGCGACGAGTGCTATCGCTCGTAAACGATTCCGGTTCGACGGCATTCGATGTAGCTAAAGAACTTTTCCCAAATTCCTTCGACCACGACGTGCATCGTTTCCTCGCCATTTCCGAAGCGATCGCGCATCTGGATTACGCCGCTTCCGAGGGCAAGGCGCACGTCGAAATAAAGCAAGGCATCGAGGTATATAGAAAATAAAACTAAGACGCGTTTTTTCCGTGCAATTAAAAGTGAAGCCTTTGAAAAAAACTTCAGCTTCGACGCCCTATAGCTTGATCGCGGACCTGCATCGACTTCTGTTAGC
>JAICPV010000258.1 GCA_025929655.1 Pyrinomonadaceae bacterium | reverse complement strand
TATCGGATCCAAAGAATGCCGGGCATTCGCGATACAGCCACTACGCTGGTGCTTCGCGGGCCGTCCGGGAGATCAATAATGTTCAGCACGATCCGGCATGAACCGAGTTCGGCCCGCGGCTACGGTGATACGGCGTTGACCATGCGGCGCGTGAACGGTTATTTTTACCTGGCGAAGATCATGATCGAAGGAATGTATAGAGGATATGAGGTGCCTGTTTCGCGCTCCCGTCGTGACCTATCCGCTCGCGTGATAACGATTCGCGGCAAGAGCTCCGATCGCGGCGGCCTCTAGCACAAGAATTTTTGTGTGGCGTGGCGTTTCCGCAGATGTTTTCGGCAGGGTTCAGAAACGCAAGTCTGAACCTATCACTTTTTGAAATTACTTCAAATGAAGCCTGGTGGTCGTCTGCGAGCGACAGTACTGCTGTCTGTCCACGATAAGTTCACCGCAATTTGAACAGTGCCTCATTTATTTTAACCTTGGCGAGTTCACGGCCTTCGCTGCGCGGCGCCCGGAGACGACAGCTCCTTCCATGCTGCAAATGTGCGATTGCCTGGTGTAATCGCCGGCTAGTGCAAACCCCGGAATCGAGGTTTGTTGATAAGGACGTTTTTCTTCGCTGCCCGGTTCAAGAAGATAGAACTCGGACGCGTGCCTAACAACGGCCGAGTTTACGATCCGGCCCTCCACGTCGATGCCGTGTCGCCTGAGGTCCGCAACGACTGCCGCAACAATATCCTTATCTTCCATGTTGATATACGGCTCAGTCGGCGTTAGAAATGTCGAGATCCGGCCCTTGGAATTGGGGAATGTTGTATGAGACTGCTCGGCAAACGTTCCGAGTATCGAATTGGCGCCGAAGATGACATGATCGTCCGGAAGAGCCGGCCGATCGAGCTCTATTTGGACCGTCACACCGGACATGTCTGGCAGTACGCGCAGTTTTTCGAGTTCGGAGTCGTCTGGAACATTTTCACTCGCTTCGATGATCGCTTTCGCCGGCGCGATCGTTGCAGCAAGTACGACGCGTGGGGCGAAATATATTTGGTCGCCGGCGGCGGCCCCGACCGCTCTACCATCCTCGAAAAGTATTCTGTCGACCTTGACCCCGGTGTTTACCTCGCCGCCTCGGCTGACTATTGCATCAGCGATCGGTCCGGCCATCACTTCCGTCATACCGCCCTTGAAGATCGCGATCCGGCTGGAAAACGAGCCCTTTATTCCCGCCCACGTCAATGCAAAAAAAGGATAGGCGCTGTATCGTTCGGGTGACAGGAAAAAGAGGCCGGAGGAAAACGTCCAAAGCACGGTATAAATTACGTTCTCGCTTACGCCGTGCCGTCGGGCGTATTCGGCGATGGAGTAACGGTCTAGCGAAAGTGGATCGCGAAGGTACTGGACCGTACCGGCAATGACGAAGCGAACGAGCTGCCATTTATCGCGCCACGAAAGCAGTTCGCCGTTTCCAAGCGCTCCCCCGATCGTCATCACCGGTCGATGGATCGCCGAGATGCCAAACCGTCCGCTGCGACGCCGTTTACCCGGCCGGAAATTCTTCTCGCCGCCCTCTGCCACACGGATCTCGATCTCGTCCTGATAAATGAACACGTCATCGAGGTTGAGACCGGCGCGCTCCAGGAAGTTTTTAAATTCCGAATAGAAACCGACGAATTTGTGAATGCCGGATTCAACGTCCATCCCGTTGTCTTTCCAACTCGACGTCCGGCCGCCGACCTGCGGGTCTCGTTCGAGCACAAGGACGTGCAGCCCATGCTCGGCAAGATCGAATGCCGCGGATAATCCGGCTAACCCCGCACCGATCACGATCGCGTCATAGGTGTTAACCGTTTGTCTCATAAAAGGCCGGAAACGGATACAAGCTTACCCGTAAAGAAATCATAGCTTGTTCGCGGCGTGCCGACTAGGTGCCTGCTTCGAGGCCGAGACGCTTCGGCGGGCAGGGAACTAGCTGAAAGTAAACAAGTTATTCAGCCTCAGGCCCGGCACCTAAACGATTGTCAGTTTCCGTGGGAGTCGGTTTTTGCGCCTGGTCAATATAGATACGTTTGCGGGCCGGAAACAACCGAATTGTTATTGCTAAGACGCTGAGCGCTTCGCTCGCTCACGATCCAGCGGCCGTGATACGCCATGACGCCTGCTCCGATGCCGCCCACCTTCAATGCATTCGCACCAAGGGCGAATGCCGGTGCAACGCGGCGAAGCTGATTCAGGTTTTGGATCGCGCCGCTGCGGTATTGCAGAATGAGCTCGCCTATCTGTACGAGCACCGCGGGACTTGCCGCTAAATTGAAAATAAATAACTGAATACCGGATCCAAAGCCGGCAGAGGCATTTGCCTCCAGGATATACCCGAAACCGTCGAAATTAGCTCCGGAACGCGTTGCACCGGCAAACACGACGGGCGAAGTGGCGCTGACCGACGGCACAAGTCCCGGATCGGCCGAGACCGATTCCGCGATCTCCTCTCCGCGCAGGTTGAGTCCGATGGAAGCGCCGGGACCGGCCCCGATAAACCGCATGACCAGCCTGTTCGACCGGTCGCCCGTCAGGTAATACTCCGAAAGGTTGACTCCGCCCGGGCCGCCGCCGATGCTGATTCCGATTGTTCCTTCGATGTCCCAACGACTGTGTTGTGAATGGATCGACATTTTCCCGAAACCTCCTGGGAAACGTCTTTACTACGTCTCCACAGGCGAGACGCAATGGAACGATATTTTTGCACTTTTGGCGCGAGAGCTGCGGCCGGGCCTCGGTCGGTGTCAGCAGTTGCCGAAGCCCCCGGTGCTCTGCGCGCAGGGCGTTCAGTGTTCAGGCGCAGCATTTGAACGGCGGGCCTTTTTTGTAGCTGTATCAATTGCCCCTAGCTTTAGCTAGGGGATAAGAGAAAGAAAAATGAATTGCCACTAGCTTTAGCTAGTGGATAGGAATTCTAGAAATGGTCCGCGGCTTTAGCCCAAATTAGGCTAAAGCATTAAGGAAGGGAATTTTTCAGATGTTCGGCTAAAGCCGGATCAAATTGTGTGCTCTAACCACGCTCTAAAGAGCGTGGCAATTCATAAAACAAAGTGCGCGGCAACTCATGAAAGCCGCTTATGAATTATCTCGGGCGCCCTCATTTACATTCGGGCTACTGACACGCGCCCAGCACTTGAACCCCTGACCGGGCAATGCGCTATGTGGCGATCAATCAAGATGTGGTATAAAGGTTCGCAAACCACAGATACAACTAAAAAAGTATGGCAGATGAACCCACATCGAAACCCCCGTTTTGGTCTTCATTGCCCGGGATGCTCACAGGGCTCGGCGCGGTTATCGTCGCGATCACTGGGTTGATAACCGCACTGTACTCGACAGGAGCGATCGGCTCAAAAGCGAATTCCAACGTCAATGTCACACCGCCTGCAAACACCTCGGTGGCGGTTGTTGCGACGCCCAAACCCGATCCGGAAACCGAACGCTACAAATCATTGATCGGTAATTGGGAGGTCATCGAAAGCCCGTCGCTTGATTTTGACGATGTGAAAAGGGTCACCAAGCGTTACGAGGCGAACGTTTCGGGAAACATCCTTACGCTTACCGGCAAGATACTGGCAATTGGCGTTGACAGGAACCTTAGCGAGGAAGAGGAAAGTATCACCTCGACGCTTGTCACGACGCTTGCTGGTACCGGTGGGATAGGCGAATATCGGGTCAAAGGAATGGAAGGCACGACCGTGGTGTACGAAGCAACGATCCGGTTGGCCGACGACCTCAAACAGTTCCAGGGCAAGATCGACTTCGAAGGAAAGATCTACAAGTTCACCGGCCGCAAGCTTTAGACAGTCAGCCAACAACACGCGTCGTGAGTCATTGCGCATTGTGCACTGTGCATTGATCTCACATCTCGATCAGCGTTTGAATGGCAGGCCGTTTTTGCAGCCGCGTTTCGCGGCGAATAGCCACGTCCTTTAGGACGTGGTTAAGGTGGATTTTGATTCTGCAGCCCGTTTCAACGGGCTTGATCCTGCGGCTTAAGCCAAGTATCCGAAGGACGTTAAAAACGCCTTACGTTGGTTGGCAGGATCATGGCCACGCCGTAAACGACGTCGCTATTTGCCCTCCGGGCCTCAAAGGAATTCCGAGCGCTCGACGGACAAACCAACTATGCGGATTTTTGCGCGGCAGAATCAGCCTTTGTCGCCGTTTGGCGACAAGAAAGAAAAAGGCTTCGTCGGGTGACGAAGCCTTATGCGTCTTGGAATTCGGGTGTCAGTCCCATGCCCCGAAATCGGATCCTGAGATCCGAAATCTGACATCTGAAAGATCAAATTACATTCCCATGCCCATGCCGCCCATGCCGCCGCCCATTCCGGGCATGCCGCCTTCGCCCTTTTCTTCGGGGGCGT
>JAICPV010000296.1 GCA_025929655.1 Pyrinomonadaceae bacterium | reverse complement strand
AGCCCGCGCTCGATGTCGACAAACATTTAGGGGAATGGGTCGATCTTGCGGTCGAATTTGGCAGGCATGGTGTGGTCAAATCGAAGAGAAAGAAAAGATCTTCTTGAAAGCATCACTGCTGATCTGCGAACGAGCCGGGAATATTATTCACGGCTTTTCTTAATGAATTGAAACCTTTTGAAGACCGGGACCAAGATCATAAGGTACTTCTTCGTCGCTGTTTGGATATTGGTGATCGTCGGCGGCATCGCAGCATATCTTCGTGATCCGTCACGGTTCGCGCCCGAGAATATCGCAGCATTTCTAAACGAATTTCAAGGTCCGATCTGGCTCATTTATCTTTTCCTGTCCGCTGTCCGCGGATTCACTCTTCTTCCCAGCACCCCGCTCGTGATCGCCGGCACATTGCTTTTTCCGGAACAACCGTGGACGGTGCTCGCGATCTCGATCTTCGGCATCTTGATCTCATCGAGCATGATCTATTGGTTCTCTGATCTTCTGGGCTTTGACGAATACTTCGAATCGAAAAAGCCGCTGCATGTGGAGAAGATCCGCAAGCGTCTCGAGCATCCCTTCGGGCTCGCGTTCGTGGCGCTCTGGGCGTTCTTCCCGCTGGTGCCGACGGACGCAGTTTGCTACGTAGCAGGCACCATTCGTATGCATTTTTTGAAGTTTATTATTGCCGTCTTTGTTGGAGAACTGGTTCTTTGCAGCATCTACGTTTTCGCGGCCGGCAGGATCCTGGGTTGACAAATTGTTTGCGTCCTTTGTGCGATAGAGCTATAATTCGCGCGTAAAAACCATTCCGCCGCCGATCCCTGATTCGACGACGAAATTCTTTTGGAGGCCCATAGATGTATCTCTTCGGAAGAAGTATTCTCGTTGCTGTTTCTTTTCTTTTTATTTTTGTAACATTGCTGGTTTCGACACCGGGAAATTCATTTGCGCAGTCCACGGCCAAAAAGGTCGCTGAGACAACTGCAGCGAATAAGGCGGCCGACACGCCCGTCGCCGCGCCGGCCGGATCGTCACATTGGGCATATCGGAAGGTGACGATCGGGATGAAGGCCGACGAGGCGCGGAAGACGCTCGGGGACCCAAAGGACAAATCCGACGACCAGGACCTTTATCTTTTCACCGACGACGAGCTCGCGCAGGTCTATTACGATGCGAACCATTCCATAACGGCCATCTCCATCACTTACTACAAGGACATGATCACCAAAGCGCCCACGCCGAAGGACGTGCTGGGGGAAGACGCGCGACCGAACGCCGACGGCTCGATCTTCAAATCCGTTAGGTTCCCGAAAGCCGGCTACACCGTCTCCTACAGTAAAACTTCCGGGGACTCGCCGAGCGTAAGCATCACATTTCAAAAGATATAAAGCTGAAGATCTGGTTTGTCACAAAATCGCGGTTCGCATAGAATGCTTTGAATCGCGATTTTTTGCGCCTGAACATAACTTCTATATGACAGTGATCGGCATTCCCAAAGAGATCCATCCCGGCGAGAAGCGTGTCGCCGCGACGCCGCAAACGATACTCAAATTGAAGAAGATCGGTTTCGACGTCGCCGTCGAATCGGGAGCAGGCGACGCGATCAACGCCTCGAACCCCGAATATCAGGAAGCCGGGGCTTCGATCATTGAAGATGCTGCCGAATTGTGGGCCTCGTCTGACGTTGTAATGAAGGTTCGGCCGCCTGAAGAGAACGAAGCGGAACTGATCCGTGACGGCGGTTGGCTAGTCGGTTTTATCTGGCCCGGACAGAATCGCGATATTGTCGATCGCCTTGCGAAAAAACACGCGACGGTATTCGCAATGGACAGCGTGCCGCGTATCACGCGTGCACAGAAAATGGATACGCTTTCGGCGATGGCAAATATAGCGGGCTACCGCGCCGTGATAGAAGCCGCCGCGCATTTCCCCAGGTTTTTCACCGGGCAGATCACAGCGGCCGGACGGATCGATCCGGCAAAGGTTTTGGTTATCGGCGCCGGAGTCGCGGGGCTTTCTGCGATCGGTGCTGCGAGAAGTTTGGGTGCGATCGTGCGAGCTTTCGATCCGCGTTCGGCGACAAAGGACCAGGTTGCATCAATGGGGGCTGAATTCCTCGAGCTTGATGTCAAGGAAGAGGGAGAAGGAAAGGGCGGATATGCAAAGCAGATGTCCGATGACTTTCTTAAGGCAGAGATGGCATTATTCGCCGCGCAGGCGATGCAGGTCGACATTATCATCACCACCGCGTTGGTCCCCGGCAAGCCGGCGCCGAAATTGATCACAAAAGGCATGGTCGAATCGATGAAGCCGGGTTCGGTGATCGTCGATCTCGCCGCCGAACAAGGCGGCAACTGTGCCCTGACCGAACCCGGCCGCGTCATTCATCACAAAGGCGTCACGATCATCGGCTACACTGACCTTCCTTCGCGAATGGCGTCAATGTCGTCACAGCTCTACGGCGCATGTGTGACGGCGCTATTGGAAGAGCTGATCGACAACCGGGACGTGAACGCACAGGCGGAAACACGACCGATGGGGAGTGTATCCTCTGGCTCGCCACCTTACGAAGCCGGGGTCCCCGCCGGAGCATCTCCGAGCGGGGTGGACGTCGGAGGGGTGGACGCCGCTTCGGCGGACGGGGTGGTTCTCTCTTCTGGGCCCCGTCTAATCGTCGACCTCGAAGACGAAGTCATCCGCGGCGCCATCGTCCTCCACAAAGGCAAAATGCTCTGGCCGGCACCGATTAAGGAACTTCCGCCGCCACCCGAGCCCGGCGTTCCGTCCAGGAGCAGTGCTGCAACTGTGAAACCGGCGTCAGCTCATGGCCACGACGAAGGCACCGGCATCAGCCCGTGGCTGCTCGCTGTCGTTGGTCTGGTAATGGTGGGCCTGGCATTCGTTATCCCGCCCAAAGTGGCAACCGCCGGGGGTGATTTTCTCGGCCACTTGACTGTGTTCATCCTCGCGATCTTCATCGGCTTCCAGGTCGTATGGAACGTGAAACCGGCATTGCACACGCCGCTAATGAGCGTCACCAACGCCATTAGCGGCATCATCCTCGTCGGCGGGATGCTGCAGCTAACTTCGTCGTCGCTTAATCTGACCGTCATCCTCGGCGCCATAGCCGTCCTGATCGCCGCGATCAACATCGCCGGCGGGTTTCTGGTGACAAATCGAATGTTAGGGATGTTTAGGAAATGAGAATTTCGCTTGTTCTAATGTTCTTAATGATGCTCCCGTGGGGAGTCGCGAACGGCCAGTCATTACCTGCAAATCGGCTATGCAAAAAAGTGAGCGCTATAAAGCATCTGCCCCGCGATCGGAGCGAAAAGGGCGTGGATAAAGCCTATGACGAGATAATAGCAGCCGGTGAGGATGTTGTGCCTTGCTTGATCGGTAAAATAACCGATCGAACGATTCTGAATCTTCCAAGATGCCCGATATCGTCGGTGACTTCGGTTGGCGATCTTTCCTACTTCTTACTTGTCGATATTTTGAAACTAGATTTCATACAGTTGCTGCCATCCGAGGTCCAGGAAAGTTTCAAAACTGAGGGAGTTTTCGCGTATCACGAGTACATCGAAGGAAAGGGAGCACGAAAAGAACTTCAGACAAAACTCCGAAAATGGTACGCGGAGCGTAACAAAACCAGATGACTCAATCCCTCATCACAATCGCATACATCGCGGGGAGTGGATTGTAGAATTGACCTTATGGACTATAGAGAATACATCACGATCGAACCGAATAAGCGCGGAGGTAAGCCTTGCATTCGAGGACTACGAATCACGGTTTATGAAGTTCTCGAATACCTCGCATCCGAAATGACTGAGGAAGAGATTCTCGCTGACTTTCCGGATCTTACAAAGGATGATCTAAAGGCAGCAATTGCATTTGCCGCTGATCGTGAACGTAGACTAATGGAAGTCCCGATTGCCGCGTGAAACTTCTTTTTGACGAGAATCTTTCACCGATATTAGCGGAGCAATTGTCCGACTTTTTTCCCGATTCTGATCATGTTCGAAATGT
>JAICPV010000081.1 GCA_025929655.1 Pyrinomonadaceae bacterium | reverse complement strand
TTCGGAGTCGACGATCGTGTCGAAAAGGTCTACGGTGATTTCTTCACCGAGGTCCCCGCTGCCGATGCCTATATAATGAAACATATCATTCACGATTGGGACGACGAGCTTTCGATCAAGATCCTGCAAACGATTCACCGGGCAATGAAAGGCAACGGCAAAGTGCTCCTCGCCGAGATGGTGATTCCCGAGGGCAACGAACCGCATCCGGGTAAGATGCTCGATCTCGAAATGCTGACCTCGCCCGGCGGCCTGGAGCGAACAGAAGAGGAATACGCAAGCTTGTTTGAAAGATCAGGTTTCCGGCTCAACCGCATCGTGCCCACGATGTCGCCGTTTAGCGTAATCGAAGCTGTGAAAGCATGATCTCTCGATAGATTTTAGACGTCATCTATCTCGATATATCCATATATATGCGTATTATCTAATATGCGAGATGGCGCGATTGAAACGGCTTCCACGCGGGAAGTTTTAGAGCGAAACCAAGCGCGACCGATCTAAGAAACTGTAAGGTTAAGATCACTACATATCTTGACGCGCACGTTTTGGACTATTTCAAGAAACGCGCCGAAGAGCCGAACGCGGCACCGTATCAAACGCAGATCAATAACGAACTGCGAAAGGTGATGGAGAACGGTTCGACGGAGACGGCGAGGGTTGGACGCGATATCCTAAACGATAATAAGTTTTTGAAGGCGTTGAATAAGAAACTTGAGACAATTAATGTCGATTAAGCGGTAAGCAGGTCTGTGGCTGTGTGTGACAACAGGAGTCAGTAATTATGTACACTCGGGTGAAATTCAGGGATCGAATCGCTATCGGCTTGATAGCTATTGGAGTATTCATCACTGGGCAATTCGGACCCAGCACGCCAGCGCAGAAACGGAATCAAGAGATGCCGCAGACAGCATCGACCATTGCTTTCATAAGCAGCCGTTACGACCCGGCTCTCAAACCCCTGCCGTGGCTACTCGCCGGCGAGATTTATCTGATGAACGGAGACGGCACAAACGTCCGGCGAATCACGCATAACACGACCGGAGAGAACTTCCCTGCGCTGTCTCCCGACGGTAAACGGATAGTCTTTGAAAGTAATCGGCTGCGTAAAGACTCTGATCCGACCAACTGGGCGAGCCTGTTTGTGATGAATGTTGATGGAAGCGGGGAAACTGCTCTCGTTCCCGGAAATTCGGCAACGTGGTTGCGGGACAGCAAAAGCATAGCTTTTCACGACTCCGCGTCGGGCAAAGGCAAACCGATAACGGGACTCCCCGGCGCCGCCTCAAACGACAGCGACATCTTCATCCTGAACGTGGATGACTTTCTCAGCAGGAAGTCACCGGCAAGAAACATCACGAACAACCCCGACGCGGTAGACGACGACCCGGATTGGTCGCCGGACGGTAAGAAGATCGCTTTTACGAGTCATGCTGTCACCGACGATCAAACAAATTCCGTTACAGCCGAGATTTATTTCATGGATGCGAACGAAAAGGGTAAGCCCAGGCGGCTGACAAACAACACCGAGGAGGAACGGGGGCCCGACTGGTCGCCGGACGGTAAGTTGATTGCTTATTTGTGCAGAAAAGGCGATCCCGCCCGGGCAGGACTGCCGGGAACATTCGAAATATGTATCATGAATGCCGACGGCAGCGGTCAAAAACGAATTACCAACAACCGCGTACCCGAGTTGAATGTGTCGTGGTCGCCTGCCGGGAAACAGATAGTATTTCACAGGGCGATCGGCGGAGTCGGACGGTTCCAGCTCTTCACGATAAATGCGGACGGCACCGGCGAAAAGCAACTTACGTTTCCTCCAGGATTTAACGGTTTTCCGAGCTGGGGCAGGGCAAAGATTCAAACAAATTAAAAGGTGCGTCATCGCCTAAGTCCGCAATAACACAACTATGGCAGATCTTAGTGTCAATTTCGCAGGGATCAAATCCCCAAATCCATTCTGGCTCGCCAGCGCTCCGCCGACGAATATGGGGTCTATGGTGGAGCGGGCGTTTGACGCCGGTTGGGGCGGGGCGGTGTGGAAAACACTTGGCGAGCCGATCGTGAATGTGTCATCGCGGCTGGCATCGATCGACCAGGGATCGCTGCGAATGATCGGGCTGAACAATATCGAACTGATCACCGATCGGCCGCTCGACGTGAATCTCAAAGAGATCTATGAGTGCAAGAAAAAGTATCCGAACCACGCCGTGATCGTCTCGTTAATGGTCGAATCGAAACGAGAGGCCTGGCACGATATCGTGAAGCGTTCGCAGGATACAGGCGCCGATGGATTTGAATTGAACTTCGGCTGCCCGCACGGGATGAGCGAACGCGGTATGGGCGCCGCGATGGGTCAAGTGCCCGAATACACCTGCATGGTCACGGAATGGGTAAAAGAGGTTTCGGACCTGCCGGTTATCGTGAAGCTCACGCCAAATGTGACAAATATTTTGCCGCCAGGGAAAGCCGCGCAAAAAGGCGGAGCCGATGCCGTATCGCTGATCAACACGATCAACTCGGTGATAGGCGTCGATGTCGACACGATGGTTCCGTACCCGAACGTCAACGGAATGGCCGCACACGGCGGCTATTGCGGCCCGGCGGTGAAACCGATCGCGCTCAATATGGTGAGCGAACTCGCACGCGATGAGGAATTTACCATTCCGATCTCGGGCATAGGCGGCATCAACACATGGCGCGACGCGGTCGAGTTTATGCTGCTCGGCGCTGCGAGCGTTCAGGTATGCACGGCGGTAATGCATTACGGTTATCGGATCGTCGAGGACATGATCGACGGGCTTAACAACTATCTTGACGACAAGGGTTTTGCCAGTGTTAACAATATCATCGGGCAATCGGTAAGCCGCGTGACCGATTGGGGAAATCTCGACCTCAACTACGACGTCAAGGCGCACGTCAATAAAGAACACTGTATTCGCTGCAATCTTTGTTACGTCGCCTGTGAAGACGGCGCGCACCAGAGCTTTACTTTCGAAGAAGTGGACGGCAAGCGCTATCCCTTCGTCGTCGAAGAAGAATGTGTGGGCTGCAATCTATGCGCGCTGGTTTGTCCCGCACCCGGTGCGATCACGATGCACCGCGTCGATGCGGGCGGGCCGCCGCAAAGCTGGCGACAGCGAACCGGATCGAGTTAGATTCGGACTGAATGCAACTGAATGGCTGTCGATCCAGACAGCCTCTCTTTTTTTAAATGGAAGAAAAGTCGTTGAACCTGCGTCATATCTCCGAAAATGAACAAACGAAAACTATTCTTCCCGCTCCTGTTCGCTTTATCGCTCGGTGCATTTTCCGCGTATAGCTTCGCAGGCGCGGCTCATTCACCGCACTACAAGATCATCGTAGATCAAAAAGACCTTTCGCGGATAGGCGTTGAGATCCGGATACATAGCGACAAACGCAACGTTCGTCTGGCGATGGCCGCGCATCCGGAGTACGACGATAAGTACTTTCGATACGTTGAAGATCTCTCTGCAGTTTCGGGCGAACGGAGGTTATCGGTAACAAAGCCCGAAGACGCGGTATGGTCGATCGAAGGCGTTCGCGATGAATTGATCGTGCGATACAAAATTCGGCTCGCACCTGAAGAGCGACAATGGAAGCAGGCGTGGAAACCGCATCTCACCCCCACCGGAGGGATGGTCGGTGATCTCCACACGCTGATGTATGTCGTCGGAAGTGAGAAGTACGACGCATTTTTGACTTTGGATCTGCCTAACGGCTGGAGGTCAATTTCTGGACTGGAACCGACCGAAGATCCAAGAAGTTTTAAAGGTTCTGTCGAACTGCTGCTCGATTCCCCCATAATGATCGGAGACTTCAAAGAATGGAAATTCGATGCTGGCGGTAAACCGCATACAGTAGCGATCTGGTCGCACGCCGATGCAAAGCCGGTTGACGCCGCGCCGATAGTCGAAGGCATACAAAAACTAACCAACCAGGCGATCAAAGCGTTCGGAGATCCGCCCTATCCTCGATACGCGTTTCTGCTCGAAAACGGCGGGCAGGCCGCGCTCGAGCATGCGACCTCCGTCAACATCGGCATGGCGAGAGAGCTAAGCGATGTTTTCGAAACCATCGGCCATGAATATGTTCATGTCTGGAACTTGATGGACGTCCGGCCGAAGGAGCGGATCGGTTTGCGATACAAGTTTGCTGAGCCGACCGCCGTACTCTGGTGGAGCGAGGGTGCGACGATCTTTTTCGCCGATCTGCTGATAAGAAGAGCCGGGTTAGATCCGACGCGCCGCTCTCGAGTGCAGAGGCTCGAATCGCTGATCGCTCGCTATCTGTCCGCACCCGGTTATTCGACGCTTTCTGCGGAACTCGTCAGCCGCGGAGATTCGCACCCGGAACTTCTGACCAGCGAATGGGCGGGCACTCATCTACAGGGCGAGGTGCTAGTTACGATGCTCGACCTCATGATTCGCGATGCGACGAACGGCGTCAACAATGTCGATAATGTTATGCAGTCACTGGCGTCCAGGTTCGATTCTGGCCACGGGATCGATAATTCTGATCTCGAGCGAACGATAGCAGAAGTTTGCCGCTGCGACGTTCGGGGATTTTTCAAAACCTATATTTATTCCGCGAACAAGATCGATCTGGACCGCTACCTATCGCTGATCGGACTGAAACCGGAAGTGAAATGGGCGACCGCACTCGACAACGACGGGAATCCGTCGGTCGATCTGCGCATCGGGCCGGTCGCTTCGGAAGGCGAAATGAAATTGCGTGTAGGCAATTCTCGCAGTACGTGGGCGATGGCCGGGCTGCGAACCGGAGACAAAACGGTCTCTGCCGACGGAAAGCCGGTAACGACTTGGCAAGAGTTTCGGAACTGGCTTCGGACCCTGAAGGTCGGCGAAACAGGCAAGCTGGTGGTAAACCGGGACGGCGAGATCAAAACATTCGAGGTGCCGATCAGGCCGTTCGAAATCCCAACTGTTCGAATAACAGAGATTGCGAGTGCAAATCCAAAACAGATTCGTCTGCGCGACGCGTGGGTGAACGCACGGTGACGGACCTCTAGATCGTTCCTCGACCGATCGCCAACGTGGCAATCCGTCCGAGCGCGGAAACGAATCGATCGAAATTCGCGAACCGTTGGTCGGTCGTAAAACCCTTCGTGTGTCTGGCATAGATCTGCTGTGCGATCGCGGCGATCTTGAACGTGCCGAAAACGTAATAGAACAGCATGTCCGGCAGTTCGCGGCCGGATGCCTCGGAATACATATCAACGAGCTCTTGCCGCGAAATGTTTTCCATCAGTACTCGCGGATTGAAAGGCATCGAGAGCATTTCTTCGCCCGCATCCCTCGACATCCAATAGCCCAGTGTCGTTCCTAGGTCCATAAGAGGATCGCCGACCGTTACCATTTCCCAATCCAAGACTGCCGTGATCCTGGTCAGATCATTTGGATCAAGCATAACGTTGTCGAACTTGTAATCGTTGTGGATGATCGATGCACCAAACTCCGCCGGGATGTTTGCGTTAAGCCATTCGATCGCAGATTCAACCTCGGAATGCTCGTGAGTTTTCGCAGCGAAATATCGTCTCGTCCAGCCCTCGACCTGACGGCGGTTGTAGCCGTCCGGTTTACCGAGATCGGCGAGGCCGGCGGCCATGTAGTCGATCGAATGTAGATGCGTGAGGATTCTGATGAAGCTTTGGCACACCTGGATTTGATCGTAGAAAACCACCCCTCCTTCGTAAGGAGGGGCGCTTTTCGCGATCACGTAGACTTCCGGGATCGCACCTCGTAGCACCAAACCGTGGCGACGCTCCATTAGATAGAACTCGGAGCCTATAATGGATGCATCTTCGCAAAACAGAATGGGTTTCGGTGCAAGCGGATAAACGCGTGAAAGCTTCGAAAGTACATCGAATTCACGCCGGATGTCGTGTGCGGTTTTGACAGTGTTACCGAACGGCGGTCGTCGAAGCACAAACTCTTCGTCGTGCATTCGGATGCGGTAAGTAAGGTTAGAGCTCCCGGCAGGAAATTGGGCTATCTCGATCGCCTCATTGTTTTCAAAACGGTCTCGAAGGTAGGCTGCCAACGCGTTCGCATCGACTTCCTCTCCCGGTCGAACGCCAATTGTTTCACTCATACGTCGACATGGTTACCGCGTCGTCGGCGCCTGCGACCCATGTGATCAATCGGTCGCAGATAAGGCTCAGAGATTCTTCTTTGATTGTGGATACAGCACCCATTCGACCTCGAGGTGGTAATTTGGCCGATTCGGACGGGCAAGTAAGCCGGCCAGCCATCTCCGCTGACCGGATTTCGCTTCGGCAAATGAAACGTCATGCGACTCGCGGTAACCGACAATTCGGACTTTGGCATAGTTGCCTTCCATTGTGCGGATCGCGAGGACAGTGCCCTTTTCAAGTAGATCACCATCGATCCCGCGAACAGCCAGTTTCGCGTTTGAGAGGTCATCCAGTGTCACAGATTCATAGTCCTTTGTTCGCAGTATTGCAAGTTTGGCTCCGCCCCTGGGCACGAGGCGCTGTCGGACGTCGTCGATCTGTTCCCACCAAAGATCCGTTTCCTCGGACCGATCAAGCTTGTTACTCTCGATGTTCCAGGCCCAAGTTCCCATGATCACGCTGCGACCGGCCTTCATTACTATTGGAGTCGCCGCGTCGGGATCTTGTGTCTGGGCACTCGCAAAAAAGTTGAGGACAACAACCGTGACGATCAGAAAAGTTGCTCTGAGCGGGGTAATCCAATATTTCATTTGACCGTTCTCCAGATCCACTTCAATTTCAGTTTGTTGGTTCAAGCCATTCTAATATCATCCGTAGTAATGTCAATTCGAATGTCAAAGACGTCATGAATATCACTGCCAGTCAATTGTGTTATCTTGATTGCCATGAATTTTCAGCATTCCTCAAGGGTGAGCGATCTTCAGAAACGCGTGCTCACTTTCATGGAAACCGAAATCTACCCAAACGAACCGAGCTTTGATCAGGAGGTCAATTCCGATGACCGCTGGCGGCCATTAAAGCTCATCGACGATTTGAAACGAAAAGCGAAAGCGGCAGGTTTGTGGAATCTTTTCTTAACGGACATCTCAGGGCTTACCAATCTCGAATATGCGCCGCTTGCAGAGATAATGGGCCGCGTTACGTGGGCGAGCGAGGTGTTCAACTGTTCGGCCCCCGATACCGGCAATATGGAAGTGCTGCATCTTTACGGAACCGAGGAGCAAAAGGAAAGATGGCTGAAGCCGCTGCTCGACGGCGAAATTCGGTCATGTTTTGCAATGACCGAGCCGGATGTCGCTTCGAGCGATGCGACGAATATCCGAGCGTCGATAAAAGCCGACGGCGACGAGTATGTCATCAACGGCCGCAAATGGTGGTCGACTGGCGGCGGCGATCCCTGTTGTAAGGTCGCGATCTTCATGGGAAAGACGGACGAGACGGCGGCGAAACATCTGCAGCAGTCGATGATCCTCGTGCCGATGGATACGCCGGGCGTGAAGGTCGAACGACTATTGAACGTGATGGGTTTCGACGATGCGCCGAACGGCCATGCTGAGATTTCTTTTACAGATGTTCGGGTCCCGAAATCGAATTTGCTGCTAGGCGAAGGCCGAGGATTCGAGATCGCTCAAGGCAGGCTGGGACCAGGCCGCGTCCACCACTGTATGCGCCTGATCGGCGTTGCTGAGCGTTCGCTCGAAATGATGAAGGACCGCGCGCGTTCACGAGAAGCGTTCGGGAAGCCCCTGATCGATCAAGGTGTGATCCGCTATTGGATCGCCGAGGCTAGGTGCGCCATTGACCAGGCAAGGCTTCTGGTTTTGCAAACGGCGTGGTTGATGGACACGCAAGGGAACAAGGCGGCCCGCAAAGAGATCGCGATGATCAAGGCCGTCGTTCCGAAAATGACCTTAAAGATCATCGATCGCGCCATGCAGGTGCACGGCGGTGCAGGTTTGTGCCAGGACACGCCGCTGCCGACATTTTGGCTCACCGCTCGATCACTCCGCATTGCCGACGGACCTGACGAAGTGCATTT
>JAICPV010000312.1 GCA_025929655.1 Pyrinomonadaceae bacterium | reverse complement strand
TAATTGGCTCCGCAGGTAAGACTCGAACTTACAACCCTTCGGTTAACAGCCGAATGCTCTGCCATTGAGCTACTGCGGAATAAATCTCGCCTTTGAGGCGAACTTAAAGGTTAGGAATTCTGCATAATGTTGTCAAGTTTTGGGTTCGGAGCGTAGTGGGTCATTTGATGCACTACCGTTCAGAGCAATTGCGTCACGGCGCCGCTTATGGCTAAAATCGTTCGCACCGATCGAGGTCTAAAAAAAGCATTATGGCGAAATACGAACCGAAGACACGTGAAACTGACGCAAGTGTTGAAGATTTCCTACATTCGATCGATAACAAAGAGCGTCGCGAAGACGGCTTCCGCGTGCTGGAGATGTTCGCACGCATAACCAAGAAGGAGCCGAAAATGTGGGGCCCGGCTATAGTCGGATTCGGCAATACGGTAGTGAAATACTCCGACGGTCGTGAACTGAATTGGTTGGCGACCGGGTTCTCGCCCCGGAAGCAAAATCTCACGCTATACGTGACCACGGGCTCGGAAAAACAAAAGAAACTTCTCGAAAAACTGGGCAAGCATTCGACGAGCGTCAGCTGCCTGTACATAAAGCGGCTTTCAGATGTCGATTTGAATGTACTTGAGAAAGTGATCGAAGACGCCTACATACACGCTGTTAAGACAGGAGCATCATGCTGACCCGACGTTTTTTGAAAGCTTGTTCCGCTCACGTATAATCGCTCATTTACAGGGAGCGATTTTTTGCACCACGAACTCATCCTCATCCTCGACTTTGGATCGCAGTATACACAGCTGATCGCCCGTCGCGTACGCGAACAGGGCGTTTATTGCGAGATCCATCCGTTTCATTTATCGGCCGAAAAGATAACAGAAAAAACACCGAAAGGCGTGATACTTTCCGGAGGCCCGGCGAGCGTGTCTGACGAAGACGCACCGCGAGTCGAAACCGGTTTTTACGAAAAGATCCGAGCTCCGATCCTCGGCATCTGTTACGGGATGCAGATGATCGCCGTGGACCTCGGTGGCCGAAACGAACCGGCCGCACGCCGCGAATACGGCCACGCAAAGGCCAAAATACTAAGCGGTTCGACGAAACTTTTCAATGAGTTGCCTTTCGAGCTTGATGTGTGGATGAGTCACGGCGACCACGTTACCGAGCTCCCCGCTGGATTCCACAAAACCGCCACTACAGGCGAACATGTGACTGCGATGGAAAACCACGAACGCGGTATCTATTGCGTTCAGTTCCACCCCGAGGTTTCGCACACGCCGCTGGGAAAGGAAGTGCTTCGTAACTTCCTCTTCAACGTTTGCGAATGCAAAGGCGATTGGACGGCGGCCGGTTTCATAAAGGACGAGATTGAGAAGATCCGCGCCACCGTCGGGCCGGACGACCAGGTTGTTTGCGGGCTTTCCGGCGGCGTCGATTCGACTGTCGCGGCGACGATGGTCCACGAGGCGATCGGAGAACGCCAGCACTGCATTTTCGTCAACAACGGGCTCCTCCGTTATCGAGAATTTGAAGACACGCTGCAGGTTTACAAAGACAATCTGCATTTGAACGTTACAGGAGTCGATGCGTCGCAGGAGTTTTACAAAGCACTAGAAGGCGTTGCTGATCCGGAACAAAAACGCAAAGCGATCGGAGCGAAGTTCATCGATGTATTTCAGGCGGAGGCCGACCGCATCGGCGACGTGAAGTGGCTTGTTCAGGGTACGCTCTATCCGGACGTTATCGAATCCGTGTCACTTCGCGGTGCGTCAGTAACTATCAAGACCCACCACAACGTGGGCGGCCTGCCCGAGAAGATGAACCTGAAACTCATCGAACCGCTTCGCGAATTATTTAAGGACGAAGTGCGTGTGATCGGGCGTGATCTCGGGATCCCGGAAATGATACTGGAACGGCATCCATTCCCCGGCCCTGGCCTCGCCGTCCGCATCCTCGGTGATATAACGCCCGAAAAGGTAGAGTTGCTCCAAAAGGCAGATCGGATCTTTATCGAGGAACTTCACAGCTTCGGGGTCTATAAAGATGTATGGCAGGCGTTCGCCGTGCTGCTGCCGATCCAATCGGTCGGTGTAATGGGCGATTACAGAACTTACGAAAAAACGGTAGCGCTGCGGGCCGTCACTTCGACCGACGGTATGACCGCGGACTGGGCGCGTCTGCCGAACGATTTTCTTGCAAAGGTTTCATCGAGGATCACTTCAGAAGTTCGGGGCGTGAACCGAGTCGTGTATGATATTTCGTCCAAGCCGCCGAGCACGATCGAGTGGGAATAACGAAAAAGGCCGTTCGGGGAATCCGCGGCCTTTTGCTTGGGAAGAGTTTTGAAAAGATTTACGCGTAAACGAGCGTGGTTATCAGCTTCGCATCCTCAACGATGTCGGAAAAATCGTTGACCGTTAGCGGTGCCATCGACGCATATTTCGAAAGGCCTTTGATCGCTTCGAGAACCAGCGTCGGTGTTCCTGCCGGCGCGGTTTTGGCGAGTGCCTGGAGTTCCTTCGTGTTCTTCGCCGCTCCGATGGCGTCTTTGCTCCAACCCGCGACCATTAAGTTCATTTGTGTCGAGCCGACAGCAAAATACCACTTCTGTTCTGCGGTTTGCCGGGCGAAATACGTTTTCGAGACGGAAGCGATCTCGCTTGAAACCATGGTCAGATCCTTCGATCCGCGAACGACGCCTTTCAATATTGCCTGGAGCTGAGCCGCCTCGGCCTGTCCTTCCAAACCGTCGATGAGAAAAACGAGATCGATGATCGCGAAATTGAAGCTCTCATTATCATTCTTCATGTATTTCGCGTCCTCGATCGCGATCGCGAAATCCTTCCCGATCTGATACGAAAGTTTGTTTGAGGCGGCGACGCCGGGCATCATTGAACGCCGATTGTTTCCGGTTCTTGTCTCGCGAGTCTGGCGCGGCTTTTGCGCGAGTGCGTTGGTCGAAGTGGCGAATGAAAATGCCGTTAAGATTGCGACGGCGACTGTATAGATCTTAAAATTCCTGTTCATTTTATGAATCTTCTCCAAAGTAATTTTTTATTAATTCCCTTCCGGGTTCGGTAAAGGTGCAGAAGATCGGAAAAAGGTTACAGATCGATATTCGCCGAATAAACAGAACAAAGGCCCGCGAGATCCTCGGCGGGCCTTTTGTTTATCTTGAGCGGCAACTGGATCAGTCGTAAACGTAAACCGGCATTCCGACGCTCACCATATCGATGAACTGCTTGTCGGCGAACCGAGGGATGCGAGCGCATCCGTGACTGGCGGCCTTGATTGGGATCGAGTTGCTGCCGTGAATGGCGATTCCTCCATTGAAGTAACTCGGGTTGTACAATTCGCCCAGCGGCGCTTTGCGTGTGCCCCGAATTTGGCGCTTGATCTTGAAGGTACCGCGGGGCGTATACGCCGTTTGCCATTTACCTTGGCTAAAGTACCGTTCCCCGCTGCCGGTCGAAGTGGATAAAACTTTTGTTACCTGCCCCGCGTCGTTCACAAGAAAGATGACTTGTCGAGAAATGTCGATCTCGACGTGCGCAGCGCCTGTGTACTTCGGCGACGGTGTCGTCGCTACGCGCATTGCGTTAAGAACATTTTCGTCCAAGACGCCGGTCCGCTTCAGGCCGTGCACCTTCTGAAAAGCGATGATTCCCTGCCGGGTTGAATCATCCGACTTTCCGTCGGCCCTTGTGATCCAGTATCCGAGGTTCGAAAGCAGAATCTCCGCTTCTTGGATCCTTGCCGCTTTCGCTTCGGCCGCAGAGACCTTCTCGTTTGTGTTCGCATTGGCCGACGCTATGGTCAAAACGACCAGCATCGACAGCAAACCAGTTCTGCGAATTACACTTGAAAGATTCGTGACCTTTAACATTTTCTTA
>JAICPV010000247.1 GCA_025929655.1 Pyrinomonadaceae bacterium | reverse complement strand
GTTACGCCGCCCGTCACCCTTAGATCGGATGTTACGGGGGCCGCAGGCGTCTGGGCACGTGCGACAACTCCCGCACAGATGAACATCAAAATTGCTGCTAGTACTTTCATTTCATTCTCCTGTGGACTAATTAATCTCTGGCAAGACGAACTCCGCGCGTCACACCGTCGGGCCCGATCAGCAGATCGGCCTTAACACTGTCGATCCCGTTTTCCAAGGGGACATTCAAGCCCATAGAAAACAATGCCTGTCGCGATAATTCGACCCGAACTACACGTCCCCCGGCAGCGTCCGTGATATCACCTGCATAAGTGACCGGGTAAAACTCGAGTGTGGGCTCCTGCGTCGATTGCTTCCGCCGTGCCGCTCGCGTGCCGGTTTTGCGCGAATCGACCGTTCGCGCCTGAAGGGCAACGCGGCGTTTCGAATTTCCTCTTTCCACGAGGATATCGGTCGGAAGCTCTTCTTCCTGTTTAGCGGTATAACCGTCCGGCACGCTCGAACGCTGGATCTGGACGATCTTCGGTTGTTCGACCGTCGCGACCGGCTGCTGCTTAATGCGGAAATACGCCGCTGTCGCTAAGATCCCCAACACGAGAACCAGCGAGCTGCCCGCAAATACGAAGTATCTTGCAAATCCGAACCTCGTTCCGGTCGACGCCGCATCCGCGAGAATGCGGTTGCGGACCGACGAATAAAGGAACGGTGAGCCGACTATATTTTCGATCTCGTTTTCGCTCATAACATCCTGAGCGATCAGCTTTTTGCCGATCCGGTCAAGATCGCCGGGCTGTAAATTTCGCTTACTCATCTCTCCACCTCAATAGACGCACGGCGTCGAAAGCCGGTTACAAATATTGTCCCAGAACACGCCTCAGCAGGTTTCGTGCTCGCCATGCGCGGATCTTTACCTTCGACTGCGACCAGCCAAGAAGCGCGGCGATCTCGGCGACGCTCATCTCGTCCGCATAAAGCATGTGAAGAAGCGCCCGGTCGTCATCCGCCAATCGCGATAGCAATTTTTGCGACAGGTCGCGAACGGCGAGGTTCTCTTCGGCAGTTTGCTCCTCACTCACGGCCAGATCGAGCAGCGTTTCCGCTTCGCCGGGCGAAAGGTCGCAATTGAGATCTTCGGGCTTCCGCTTTTTACTTCTTATTTGGTCGAGGCAGGTATTTGCGGCGATGCGTCCGAGCCAGCTTCCCAAACTTGCGTCGTGCTGCCCGCGGAACCGCGCCAACTCCGTGAACGCCTTCGCGAAGCTGATCTGGATGACCTCTTCGATCTGTTCGGGCCGGCGGAAATATTTTGCCGCGACCATCGCGACGGGCCGTTTGTAACGGTCAAATATCTGCTCGAAAGCCTCGTCGCTGCCCTCGATCGACGAATCGACCAGCTGCCGATCCGTAAGTTGGGCGCGCACCTGCGAGCCCGCATTTTCAGGGTCTACGCGGGCAATAAGAGTTTCGTCCTGCAAGGCCGTAGTGCTCATTCGGTCTTTTTATGGTTAACGTCCGTCGAATGAAAAGACGGACGCGCAAGACTACTGGTTACGAAAAAAATTGTTTTAACGTTTCGGCGGGACGATATATTTCCGCTTCGCCTGTACGATAAGGCCCGCACGTTTGGAGGTCACCTCGATGTTCCGCTCGCCGCCTTTTTCCGCGAACGGGACCTTTGGAATATAGGTCAAAACATAGCTGGAATCGATCATTTTCGCGACCGTCGCCGCTTTCGCGACCATTTCGTCGAGAGTTTCGGGGACGATCAGCGTTCCATTCGTATTTTCCGCGAGCGTATCGAGCATCTCCTGACTCACTTCGAGATCGGCTTTTCGCTCCTTCATCTTCTTGATCAAAGCGCGGTCGAGGCTGATCGTCGGCCCGATCTTGGGCGCCGTCGCGATGTCGCGGACGCCATTGGGAAGCTGTGCCTTGATCTCGTCGGGCATCGCCTGCGGCGGCGGCGTTTTTGAGATAGCCTTTGTTCGCGGCTCGATGTCGACGGCTTCCATTTGCGCGTAGCTGATCACGTGAACAGCGATATCCGTCGATAGAAGGCGTCGCATCGCTGCGTTCTTCTTATAAAGGTCGGCGGAGCTGTCCGTGCCGTCCGTTATGAGAACGAGGTGTTTGTTGTCGAGATCGCCGCGGTTCAAAAATTCACGTGCGAGATCCAGCGCATTTACGAATGCCGACTTGATGCCGAATTTCGTACGGCCGATCGCTGTGGCGATCTGTTCCTTGTCGGTGGACCATTCGGAAGCGATCACGGCCCTGTCGGCATATTGCAAGATAGCGACCTGGTCCTCGTCGCGCAGATTTTCCACGAGTGCACGTGCGACCTTTCTTGTCTGATCCAGGGTCTTGACGGACCGCATCTCACCGCCCGTATCCATCACAATGAGAACGTTTGCTCGAACGCGGCGGACCATTTCGGGCTGGTGAAGAATGTCGTTTTCGGTGATGACAACGTCTTTCGCCGTAACACCTGGAAAGAAATTACCTGTTTCGTCGAAGGCGACGAGGTTCACCTTTACCTCTTCGGTCTCGACCTTGACGGTATCGCCATCAGGCGGAGGCGTCGGTTTCGGCTGAGGCCGGCTTTGCCCGTTCGCGAGACACGAAAAAAGTGCGATCAGGAGAAGGGAAAATGTAACTTTCTGTGCCGCCCGCGCCATCGTATTAAAAATATGATGCCTGTCAGCCGACTCCTGCTGTCTGCCGGAATTCAAAGCGTCGGATGTTTTTCGACGAATTCGATCAAATTCCCGACATAATCGCCGAATTTCGGGCATTCGAGGCCGTGCAGCCCTAAAAGCTCTTCAGCAACACCGGTGTCGTAAGTCTGCGAAATAAAAAAATATGGCACGCCGTGTTTCGGCAACCCGGTGATCGGCGGGGAAACGGGCGTGGAAAGGGAAAATTCGACCAGTTTTTCCGGCGGGTGAACGACCGAACGCTTTCCCGACAGTTTTTCCGCGATCAGATCGAACAGCTCTCGGGTCGTCAGCGGGGAAGGATCCGCGAGGGCGACCGTTTTTCCGACAGCTTTGTCGTCTTGTGAAAGCACGGCGATCGCCTCGGTCACAAAATCAACGGGCACAAGATTCAGCCGAACCCGCTTGTTGCCAACATTTATTGCCCTCAAAAGAAAAGGCCATTTTCGAAGATACTGGATCAAATAATAAATGCCGTCGTATTTCGCAGTTTCGCCCGTTCTTGAATCGCCTACCACGACCGAGGGTCGGAAGATCGTTATCGGCAGCTCCGGCTTTAGATTTTCCACTTCGAGCTCTGCCAGATATTTTGTTTCCTCGTAGAAATTTCGGAAATCCGCGTCATGTTCGAGCTCGGTTTCGAGGATCCTGCCGGTTCGCTTTCCGGCGACATAACAGGTCGAAACATAGTTGTAACCCTTTAAGTCGCGCACAGAACTGGCGAATTCGTTAACGCTCTTCGTGCCCTCGAGGTTCACAGCGTACGCGATGTCCCGATCGACGGCGAGATCGTACGCCGCCGCCAGGTGGAAAATGTCCGTCGTTTCGTTCTTGATCGTCTCAAGGTCCCCGGCAGGAATTCCTAATGCCGTCAACGTAATATCGCCCTTTACAAGCGCGAAATTTTCAAGCGGCACACCGGTTTCGAATGCGATCCGTGTGACCGCGCTTTCCGCCACTTTAATGAATTTCGGCTGAACAAGCAGAAAGAATTGGGTGTTTTTTTCAGACAGGCGCTCCACCAGGCGGCCCGCGATAAAACCGGGGAAACCTGTCAGAAAAATGGTGCGTTTGAAGTTCACGGCTCAAATGCAAAAGACCGCACGTTGCAGAAGCCCGCACGAAGTAAGGGCGAATTAGTGACGTAACGGAGCAAGGGCATTTCACAAGCAGACTTCGTTACTCTGAGTTGGATGTAGCGCCCTTACTCCGTGCGGGCTTCAGCATAGTTTTCCACATGTGGAAAACTATATAAAACTAAGTTCCAAACTGATAATCTATTGTAAATGTCAGCCGAAACCGTGCAAACCCAAACCCATGCAGAACTGTCAAACGAGCTGGACTCGCCGATCTGGGCGGTGATCTCCTTTGAGCAGGTCGAAGCTGCGAATCTTACCTACCCATCAGCTGCGCGGCTCCTTGCCGAATTGGAAAGCAAAAAGGTCGCGGGTCTCTGCATCGTGACCAACGCCGCCGCTTATCGCGTTAAAACTCCAAAATAACCTTTCCGAAACTTTCGTTCGATTCCAGGTATTCGTGAGCCGTGCTCACATCAGCCGAGGGGAAAACCCTGTCGATGTTCGGTACAAGTCTGCCTTCAGCAAACAGTGGCACAACTTCGCTGGCGAAGAGCTTAACGGCTTCGGCCTTTTCTTCGATCGGGCGCCCGCGAAGTGTTGTGCCGATGATCGTGACACGTTTTCGCAGCGCAACGCCGAGATCGAATTCCGCTCCAGATCCGGCGGTCAAACCGATAAGCATCATCCGGCCTTTCATTGAAAGACATTTCAGGTTCTCTTCGAAATAAGCGCCGCCGACCAAATCCAGGATCACGTTCGCGCCTCTGCCGCCGGTC
>JAICPV010000032.1 GCA_025929655.1 Pyrinomonadaceae bacterium | reverse complement strand
AGTCGCTGCAGTTGAGAATAGATTTTTTCAATATTTTCAATTTCACGAACTTTGCAGAGCCGTCGGGCGGTTTGACGCAGGTGGATGCGAACTCGGTCCGTCCGAACGCGTTTTTCGGACAGAGCCTTTTCACGGTTGGGAACAATCTCGGCGGATTGCTCGGATTCGGCGGACCGCGGCAGATACAATTGTCAGCACGATTTAATTTCTAACGCCAAACTGAAAATCGAAGGAGAACATGCGTCACACGCTCACGATCTTTGTATTTGGTTGTTTGTTTGCGGCGCTGTTTTCCTTCGATATTTTTTCTCAGGCCAAGCTTCCCGCCAGTCCGATAAAGACGATCTACGTCATTCCTTCCTCACATTACGATTTCGGTTTTATCGAGCCGCCGAACGCCATCCGTGAACGTGCCGCAAGGCACATCGACGAAATCATTCGCGTCGCTGAAGCGAATCGTGATTTCAAATGGACAATTGAAAGTGTTTGGCAGATAAACGAATGGCTAAAGCGGCAGAAAAAGCCCGCGTCCGTCCTCCCCAAGGACAAGGAAAAGATCTCCCGGCTGATCAATTTGATCAAATCCGGCCGGGTCGCAGTATCAACCGCATGGGGCAGCATGCACACGGACTACATGGGGGCGGAGGAACTCAATCGCCTCAATTACGATTTCGTTCGCCTGCAAAGGTCTTTCGGCATTACTTCCGACGTAGCTTACATGAACGATGTGCCCGGCCATCCAATGCCTGTCGCGTCGGTTCTCGCGAGCACCGGCACTAAATACCTGGTGGTCGGGGCGAACACGTTCATCGGCAACGCAACCGATCTTGCCCCGGGAAAGGTCCCGTTTTATTGGGAGGCACCGGACGGCAATAAGGTACTGCTTTGGGTGAGTCAGGGGAACCGCGGTGCGTATGTCGAGGCCCTGACACAGTATTATCTTGACCCTTATACCGTCGATCCCTACACGGACCGCCGCCCGTTCGACATGTTCAACCCGGAGCTGGCCGGGAAAAAGTCGGACATCGAAATAATGGAATTCGGCGTTACCGATCTTCTGAACAATTACAACAAAGCCGGGTATAAATACGATGCGGTAATGGCGATGTACGCTCACGATTTTCTCGAACCGACCTCCGTATTGAATCTCGAGCGGGCTGCGAAACTATGGAATTCGCGGCACAATGAGGTGAAGATACGCATCGCCACCTCACCGGAGTTTTTCGAGTACATCATTGCTAAATACGGTCCGCAGATCCCGACATACCATGGCGAGTGGTCGGGCCTTTGGTCCGAGGCGAAAACGGCGAGCCCGCGAATCAGCGCCGTCGGGCGATATAACCACGATCATGCCCCCGCGGCAGAAACGCTTTGGAGCGCGATCGCGATGACGAGACGGCTGCCCGTGCCGGTTGGCAATTTTGAGAATATCTACGACCTGATGTTCACGTATGATGAGCACAGCGGTGCAGGAAATACAGGCTGGCCGCAGCTGAACAGCAGCGAGCCGCTGCACCAGCAGAACCGTGAGTACGTACATTTTACAGGTAAGGCCAAGCAAGAGACGGATGAATTGCTAAGCACGGGAATCGCCGCCCTTGCGGAACCAACTCGTTGGGAAAATCGAGTCGCGGCGGCGACCAGCCATACTGTTCCGATATTGATCTACAACCCGCTTTCGTGGAACCGCACCGACGTTGTAAGGCTTTCGCCTTCAGCCGCGGGGCGCAAGATCATTGCGATACGCGACGTATCGGGAGCGGCCGTCGCTTTTGATACAGACGCGGAGGGAAATGCGGTCTTCGTCGCAAAGAATGTCCCCTCGATGGGTTATGTGTCGTATCAGGTCGCTACTGCGGAAGGAAAACCCGTCACTTCTCTGCGAAATTTGCCGGGTCAATCTGCTGACACCCCCGGATTCTCGGTTTCATTGAATCCGAACGGAACTGTCCGAAGCATCCGCGACAAGCGGGCGAACCGCGAGCTGGTGAACGCTAACGGCGAGCTGCCGTTCAACGAACTTCTTCGCGTTGAGGGGCCGGATGCGTCGAAGGTTGTTTATCCTGTAGCACCGAAGATCACTGTTCGCAAAGGTATACAGATGACCGAGATCTCGGTGTCGCGCGAAGGCTCCCTTTTCCCGACCACCAGGATCACGATCTTTGACGGCCTTGACCGGATTGAGCTTCGAAACGAGTTGGACTCCTCAAAAATGCCGTTTGTGGGCGGGAACAACAACTGGCACGACTCATACTATTTCGCGTTCCCGTTCAACATATCGAAGAACGGCTTGAAAGTGATGCGCGGCGGTCAGCGTTACTTTGATGCGCTTCCGGAAGACTATTTGCCGGGAGCGCGCCGGGACGGCGTCTCGACGCAGCATTTGATCGGTTTCACCGACGGCCGCGCGACCGCGCTTCTCGCACATCGGCAGGCCTACCACTGGGTCTATCCCGGATACGTTTCGACGAAGGTGCGGCCGCAAAACGCGCCGGCAGAATTGCCGGCGATGTTCACCGGGAAATTTCCTCTTCCCGAGGCGACGATTTATTCGCGGGCGATCCGGCTCGGCGTGCAGGCCGATACCCACGATGTCGGCATCATAAATCTCTATACTACTGAGCCGGGCGTAACCGGCAATATGGTTTTCGAATACGCGATCGTTGGAGATGACGCCTTCGACGATGTTCGCGCATGGCGGTTGGGTTCAGAATTCAATGTTCCGCTTCGCCCACAATATGTTTCTGTTACGCCGAGCGAGCGGGCGCGTTCATTTTTTAGTATTGATAAGCCAACCGTCGAGATCGTCACAGTGAAAGCGCTGGCCGAAAGTGCGGTGCGCGGTGAAGTAACTTCCGCGCCGCTGAATCCTAAGGTCAACAAAGTTTTCATCGTCCGTCTGCAGGAATTTGCAGGACGGGCGAGCGACGTGACGATCGGCCTGCCAGTGAAAATACGCGCCGCGTCCTTGATGAACATTACCGAGCAGGTCGAGCTGAAAAAACTGTCGGACCTATCGCCCTTGCGAGTGCCTCTGAGGCCATACGAATGTGCGACGGTGCGCATCGAGATCGAATAAGAAATGGAAAAACTAAAACGACGCGAGTTTCTAAAAACGCTGTCGGCGGCGGCTGTTGTACCGGCAATATCGGCTGCGTCTGTAGGCGAAATAGTGGCCGGAACACTTGATCCACCGGCTCTTCTGCCGGATATACCGACGTGTACGTCGATGCGTTCGATCACAATGACGCATAAGTTTCTCGATCTCTATGCGTGGCCTGGTTTAACGAACCAGTGGGGCTGCGCGCAAGCGGCAATGGACGTGACGGCGGTTCGGAGCATTGCGTTCCCGCCATTCGCGCAAGGCGAAATGAACGTCGCACCGCTTGGTGCCGGCGGGGAGCTTCTTACCGGTGTTTTGTACGTCGACGGGGAATACTTCACCGCAACGAAAACCCCGATCGAGTTTGTCTGGCAGCCCGACCGAGTGGAACGCCGCTCAGTTTATAAGGGCCTGGAGCTAAAAAGCACGACGATAGTTCCGTTCCGGACAATGTCCGTCGCTGTGAAGCTGACAGTTACCAATACGACCAAGTCCCGCAAAAGGACCCAGATCAAACTTGCGGTCAATGGTGGGGCGTCAAAAAGTGTGAAGCCGTGGAACGCCGCATATTCGCCCGGTGAGTACGACAACGCGCGCACGATCGATGCCGGCCGAAACGCGATTCTCTGCCGCTCGATACATTCGGATGCGTTCGTATTGCAAGGTTCGTCGCCGAAGCCTAACAAGATCGAGCCGTCCTGGCTGGTTTACGAATTCGACCTCGCCCCTCGCGAATCAAGGTCGATTGTTTTTGTGAATTCCCTTGGTGGAACGCCCGCGGCCGTGCAAAAGGATTTCGATTCCATAGTTAATAGTTTCGACGCGGTCGCAAAAGCGACGACCGACGAATGGAATCGACAGCTCCGGGCGGCGTTCACGCCGGGCAACGATGTTTTCTCCGGCCACGTACCGACACTTGTAACCACGGACGAAAATGTGAAGCGCATCTATCACTCGGCCGTGATGAGCGCGCTCTATTTTCGCCGTACGACGCCGCATTCGGTCTATGGCACTACCTACGTGACCCTGATGCCGAGGTACTGGGAAACGACAACATTTCTGTGGGACATCAGCTTGAGCGCGATGCTGCTCTCGATGCTCGATCCTGCCGTTCTCCGTCGGATGATGGAAACGTGGATGGAGCTCGACGTCTACAAGCATTTCGGCACGGAATTTCTGACGGGTGCAGGCGTCGGCCCGTGGTACTCCGTCAACGACTATGCGATGTCGCGTATGGCGAAGGAATATCTTCGCTGGACCGGCGACAGGGCGTGGCTCGACAAACGTGTCGGCGGCCGCCGCGTCATCGAACATCTCTATAAATATGCCGAACACTGGCGCGATCTCAATGTGAACAAGCACGGCCTTGCAGACTATGGCGGCGTGACCAACCTGCTCGAAGCAGTTTCCAGCTATGTTCACGAAGTCGCGGGCCTGAACGCCGCAAATGTTCACAATCTTAGGTTTGCCGCGGAGCTGGCAGATTTCAAGGGAGACGAACGCAAGGCAGAAGGGTATCGGCGAGAGGCGAACGAACTCGGCCGCCGCGTGCTCGAACTTTACGTTCCGGGAAAGGGCATTTGGAAATGTCGTTTGCCGGACGGCTCCTATAATGAAGTGCATCACTGTTACGATTTCGGGACCACTCTGATGAATATCGGCGACATGATGACCGCGACGCAGAAACGCGAGATCGTCGATTTCTTCAAACGCGAACTGCAGACGCCAACGTGGATGCGGGCGCTCTCGACGCGCGACCTTGATGTGACGTTCAGCATCCGTCCGGACCACCAATGGACCGGGGCATACTGTTCGTGGCCGGCTCTCGCATTAAGCGGTTTGTATGCAGCCGGAGCAGTCGACGATGCATTCGAATGGATAAAGGGTCTGGCGAAAACGAGTATGCAGGGCCCGTACGCTCAGGCTCATTTTACTGAGGTGTTTTATACGCCGGAATCCAACGGTGCAGCAGCTAAATGCCCGTCCGATCCTCCGTATATCAACGATTGGGCGTGCGTTTCAGGCTGCAATTACCTGGAGCCAGTCGTCGATCGAATTTTTGGCATTGAAGCCGGTTTGTTTGGCCGCATCACGGCGAAACCGCAATTTGGCAGGTTGGAGCGTAGTGCGGAACTGCGAAACATAAACTATCAGGGCAAGCGATATGTCGCTGACAAGAACGGTGTGCGGCCTGCGTGAATCGAATCTGGTGCGTAAGCGTTCTTTATAAGTTGCCACTAGCTTCAGCTAGTGGTAGGTAGAAGGTAGAGCATAAGGCTTCAGCCGAAGATCTGGAATGAACAACTTTCCGATTGGCTTAAGCCAAATTAGGCTAACGCCGGACGGAAGTTCTTCATTTGAAATTTCGGCTAAAGCCTTTGTCGTTCAGCACTGGCGTCCACTAGCTAAAGCTAGTGGCAATTGAAAATGCCATATGAAGCTTTTGCGCTTTTTCACGATCACTTTTCTCGCCTTGATTACCGCAGCGGTCACTACATTTGCCCAAGCCCCCACGTCTCCGTCGTTGCTGCAGATCGCCGATCGTTACTGGATGCAGCCTGATGTCGTTTACGGCGGAGCGAACAACACGCCGCTGAAGCTCGACGTCTGGTATCCACGCGACAATCCGAACCCGACACCGGTCGTTGTTTACATTCACGGCGGCGGCTGGATCTTCGGCTCGAAAGAAGGGGCGGTGTATCAACTTTTGCCGTATCTCGAACGAGGGTGGCGAGCTGTGAACGTCGAGTACAGAATGGCGGGCAATTCGCTTGCGCCGGGTGCGGTTGAGGACACACGGTGTGCATTGCGTTGGATCTTTCGCAATGCCAAACAATACAACTTCGACACGACAAAGATCGTGCTTACAGGACATTCCGCCGGCGGACATCTTGCATTAATGACCGGACTGCTGCCCGATGGAACCGCTCTGGATAATCGCTGCTACGCTGGTGCTCAATACGGCGACGTTCCGATGAAGGCCGCGGCGATAGTAAATTGGTACGGGATAAGCGATGTCAACGATCTGATCGCCGGTCCGAACCTCAAAAACTACGCCGCGATGTGGATGGGTTCGATGCCGAATGCCGCCGAGGTCGCGAAGAGCGTTTCCCCGCTCACATATGTAAGGACGGGTTTGCCGCCGATCATCACGATCCATGGGGACAAAGATGACGTGGTGCCATATGCCCATGCTACGCGGTTGCACGCGGAGCTCGACAAAACGAAAAATGTGAACAAACTGATCACTATCAAAGGCGGCGGACATGGGATGTTCACGCAGCCGGAATACACACGGTCGTTCGACGAGATCTGGAAGTTTTTGAAAGATAACAAAATCCTGGAGCAAGCTGTTCCACAAAATTAGCTACTGGCTAATAGCCGTTAGCTGACAGTTGATTTTCTAATATTGGTCGAAGGATGAAGATCACCGACATCAGGGCGACGACCGTTACGGTGCCACTTGAGGCGCCGCTGCGGCATGCGGCTGGTTGCCACTGGGGACGTTTCGTTCGCACGATCGTCGAGGTGGAAACGGACGAAGGGATCACCGGGCTCGGCGAAATGGGCGGCGGCGGCGAATCTGCTGAAGCTATATTCCGCGCTATGAAGTCGTATCTTGTTGGTCACGATCCCGCACGGCTCGAGGAGATGCGATTCAAGATCGCGAATCCTACGGCTTCGCTTTACAACAACCGAACGCAGATCTTGGCGGCTCTGGAGTTCGCCTGTCTCGACATCATTGGACAGAAGTGGGACGTCCCGGTTTACGACATCCTGGGCGGAAAACTCCAGGATGAGATTCCGTTCGCATCGTATCTGTTTTTTCGATACCCGAATCCCAAAACGGGTGAGGGCGAAGTTCGCACTGTCGATCAGCTTGTCTCGCATGCGAAGGAACTCAAACAGGAATACGGATTTACATCGCACAAGCTGAAGGGCGGCGTGTTCGATCCAGTGTACGAACTCAAATGCTTTCGCGCGCTTGCCGATGAATTGGGAAGCGGTCCTCGCGAAGGCGACAGTTTTCGTTTCGACCCGAATGCCGCTTGGTCGACCGAGCAGGCGATCTGGTTCGGGCAACAGATCGAAGACATCAATAATGATTATCTCGAGGACCCGGTTTTCGGCCTTCACGGCATGCGACGGACGCGCGAGAAAGTCCGAATGCCTCTCGCGACGAATACCGTGGTCGTTAATTTCGAACAGCTTGCGGCAAATGTTCTCGATACAGCTGTCGATGTGATCTTGCTCGATACCACCTTTTGGGGCGGTATACGGCAATGCGTGAAAGCGGCGGGTGTGTGCGAAACCTTCCAGCTTGGTGTCGCAGTGCATTCGTCCGGTGAGCTCGGCATCCAGCTCGCGACTATGCTTCATCTTGGCGCCGTTATCCCGAATCTGGCCTACGCCGCAGACGCTCATTACCATCATTTGACAGACGACATTATCGAAGGCGGTTTGATGAAATATGAAGACGGCAGAATTTGCGTACCTGACGGCCCCGGGCTTGGCGTGAAACTGGATAGAGATAAGCTCGACGAGTTCGCTGAGCTTTACAAACGCCTTGGCGGCTATCCGTATGACCAGGATCCGCTCAGGCCGGGTTGGACGCCCACGGTCCCAAATAACCGTTGGGCGGATTATAATGATGACAGAAAGCCCCCGATCCCGTTTGAATGAACATGTGAATTTCACCAGGAGGGCAAAATGAAACGATTTGGAAGGGGATTTTCCGCTGTGATGTCGGCGACGCTCGCAGCCGCTTTGCTGCAAAGCATTTTCGCGCCAACTCTGTACGCTCAGACGTGCGACCTGGATTTACGCACCGGTACGCCGGACGCAGGCTTCGACTCTATTTTCACTCAGGACGGGCCGGGTCTCGGGCTCGAGCCTGCGGGTTCGGCTGGTTGGACCGGGGGCGACAGCACATATTCGATCGAGCTGCCGAACGGGGACACTGCTTTTTTCTTTTCCGACTCTTACATAGGCGAATTCCCGAGATTCCCTGGCGACGGGTCGGTGACGACGGATGCGAACGGACTGCGAACCAGGGAAGCCAATTGTTTTCCGCCGCTCTGTGATCCCCCGACGGTCTTGTACCGGGCGCACAACAGCATCGTCGTGCGAAACAAAACTACCGGCATATTGACGACATTCGTGGGGCCCAAAGACGTCGCCGGCTACTCAACTTCCTACTTTTCTCCCCCGGCGGGGCTCGCGACGGGTCGTTTCTTTTGGATGGGAGACTCGACCGTCGTGCAGGTGGACAGCACGGGTACGAAGAAGCTGTGGGTCTTCCTGCTCGAGTTCGACGGCTCGTGGGCGTACCAGGGCACTTCCATCGCCCAACTCGCGCTTCCGTCGATGCAGATCGAAACCATTCAACCGGTAATAAACCTTCCCGGCTCGACCAATATCAACTGGGGCTCGGCTCTCCTCATGGACGGAACGGGATTCGGCAACACGACGCTTTACATCTATGGGATGGGTCGCTCGGCCACCCAAAAGCGCCCATACCTCGCGCGTACTTCGATGACTTCGGGCTTGCTCGATGTCGCAAACACGCAAAACTGGACATTTTGGGATGGTTCGGGATGGAATGCCGACCAGGCCACCGCGGCTCCATTGATCGGTCGCGCAGGTGATCCGAACAACGGCGCGGATTCGATCAGTGATGAGTACTCGGTTAAACGCCTGACCACAAACTCTGACAGCTCGATAATCCTCGTCGGGATGGATACCACAGCCGTTTTCGGTGCTTGGAAGGATATTACCATTTACACCGCCTGCCAGCCGCAGGGGCCTTTCTCGGCGAAAACGGTAGTGTATTCGACACCGGAAACCGGCTCGAATCGGGTACCGGGGATGCTGCCTGGCCAAACGCTGGCGGGAAACATGTTCACCTACAACCCCCATGTGCATCCGCAGTTCACAACTAAAGGGAAACTGCTGATCTCCTACAACAGCAACGCGGGGAAAAGCCAGGACCTGCTTTTCGCGGATACCTACCGGCCTCGCTTCATACGCGTTCCGGTCAAGGGGCTGAGGTAGGCCGGCACGTCTTACTTAAATGAAGTTGGTTGCCTTCAGCTCGCCTATTTCCGCTTCGCATTTTCGCATCGGCGCAATGGTCGATGAGGAAACTATAGCGGACCTCACGCCCGCGATCCTGCCGGCCGGATTGACAGCGGTGGAAATTCTGCGTTGCTACGACCTCGCGAACGATTTCCTAACGCCCGCCCACGACGCAGTTTCTTCCGGCGATCTCCCGATGCTTTCAAGGAGGGAAATAAGAATTGAAGCTCCAGTTCCTCGCCCCGGAAAGATAATCTGCATCGGATTGAATTACCGCAATCATGCGGTCGAAAGCGGGATGGAGATACCGAAGTTCCCGATCATTTTCTCAAAGTTCGTAACGTCGGTCGCGCGGCCCGACGACCCGATCATAATTCCATCCAACAGCGTACAGACGGATTACGAAGCCGAATTAGCCGTAGTGATAGGCCGGAAAGCAAAGCGTATCTCCGCGGATAACGCGATGGAATACGTCTTCGGCTATACAAATTTTAACGACGTCTCCGCCCGAGATTTTCAATTTGCTGATGGCCAATGGCAGCGAGGAAAATCGTGCGATACCTTCGCTCCTTTCGGCGAATTTGTGGCAACGAAGGATGAGGTCCTTGACCCTCATAATTTGCGGATCCGGTTTCGGCTCAACGGAGAAACAATGCAGGATTCGAATACCTCTCAACTGATATTTGGGATCCCTCAGCTTGTCGAATACCTATCCCGCTCGATGACCCTGGAGCCCGGCGATATCATTGCAACCGGAACCCCTCCTGGTGTGGGCTTCGCTCGCAAGCCGCCTGTATTTTTGAAGGATGGGGATGTTTGCGAGGTTGAGATCGAAGGTCTGGGAGTATTGCGAAATCCTGTAATAAAAGATGTTTGATCTAACGGGAAAGACCGCGTTCGTCACCGGGGCCGCTTCGGGGATCGGTGAGGCCATTGCGCATGCTTTGGCCGGTGCAGGAGCCTACGTATACGTCGGGGACGTCGATGCGGAAGCCGGAACGCGCGTCGCCGGCGTTTTGAATGCTAACGGTGCAAGTGCGGAATTCGTCCGACTGGATGTATCTGATAAAGGGCAGTGCATTGCCGCCGCTGCCTATGTTCACGCACGACACCGGTCCCTGGACATTCTGGTAAACAACGCTGGAGTAGGTCACGTCGGTACGATCCTGAACACGGAAGCCGAAGATCTGGATCGCTTGTTTGCTGTGAACGTGCGCGGCATGTTCGATCTCACCAAAGCATTTATTCGTCCAATGCTCGAACGCAGGCAAGGCGTGATAATCAACATTGCATCGATCGGCGGCGTGATTGCGATTCGCGAAAGGATCGCATACTGCACCACGAAGTTCGCGGTCGTCGGATTCACAAAGAGTCTGGCGCTCGATCACGCGAAAGACGGGATTCGCGCGAACGCCGTTTGCCCCGGCCGCGTCGAAACTCCATTTGTCCGATCAAGGCTCGCTGAGTATCCCGATCCGCAGAAAGCATATGAGGAGATGGCGGCGACTCAAGCGATCGGGCGGATGGGTAAGCCAGAGGAGATCGCTGCCGCAGTACTTTACCTCGCGAGCGACGAGGCAGCGTTTGTCACCGGCACCGCGCTTGAGATCGACGGCGGCTGGTCAGTAGGGAAGTAGCACCGCGACGACAAAGGCGACTGTAAACAGCCGCCCTTGACCGCATTGGATGGTACTCGCGGCAGGAGTCGAACCTGCGACTTCTTCCT
>JAICPV010000146.1 GCA_025929655.1 Pyrinomonadaceae bacterium | reverse complement strand
TGATCGCAGGCATCGCCGCGGGTGTGGTGATGTTCATCTGGAGCTTCATCTCGCACATGATGTTGCCCGTTGGAGAGATGGGCGTGACGATGAAATGGAACGAGTCCGCATCGATCGCGGCGATGAAGAATGATATACGCGAACCCGGCCTTTACATGTTCCCGGGCGGCGACAAGGAAGACATGAACGACCCGGCGAAGATGGCGGCGTGGACCGAAAAGTATAAAGCGGGCCCGCGCGGCATCCTTGTTTATCATCCGACCGGCGATGATCCGATGGGGCCAAAGATGCTCGGTACCGAGCTTTTGACCAACATTCTCGCGGGGATCGCGGCCGCTTTCGTGATCGCGTGGATGATTCCGGGATTTGCGACACGGGTCATCGCTGCCGGCCTGATCGGCCTTGCCGGTTGGCTTTCGATAGACTTGTCGTTGTGGAACTGGTACGGCTTTCCGGGAATGTACGCCGTCGGCCAGGGGATCGATCAGGTGGTGGGATGGCTGCTGTCAGGCGTGGCAATGGCGTTGATTCTGAAGCCGCGAGAGTAAGCTGCGGAAGCCTGACCGTAAGGGAGGGCTAAATCAGGACGTTATTTGTTTAGCCCTCCCTAACGGTCAGGCTTCTGCTTATTGCAATTGGAATCGGCAGGAAAGTAGTTTTGCCGTAAACGCGGCGATTCAATTTATCTATCTCGGCCTCCCGTGTCTCGAGCAATTCGTCGGGCGGGAGATCTTCTCTTCGCTCATAGCATGCATGCGCGATGCACGGCAGTGGCTTCGCCGTATCGTGCACGAGGCAGCCGATTCCATTTTCGAAAAGCGGGCAGGAATATCGTTCGACGTAAGGCTCGTTTTGTAATTTGGCGATGCGTGAATCAACTTTCGTTTTTAGTTTTTCCGAAAGCTTTTCCAACTCATTTCTTATGGCAACTGCTTCGAGTTTCGTGATCCGCACATTCACAAAATGCGCGTCCAGGCAGCACGCTCCGGGCGTTTGGCACGTCGAGCACGGTTTGGCGCGGTGTTCGTAATCGCGTTGGACCTCATCGCGAAATCCGCTTCGGATCTCGTCGAGCATGAAAATAGCCTTTGTCTCCGAAAGTGGTTTCATTCTCTTTGCAGAAGCCTGCACGAAGTAAGGGCGATACAAGAATTCAAATCAGTAGCGTCGATCAATAAAAACGCTTGGTGATCCTACATTGGATGTTACGCCCTTACTAACGTGCGGGCTTCCGCATTTGCTACAATCCTCAAGATATCAAACTTTTGGAGGCTTATGCTCAAAGAAGGCGATAAGGCACCGGATTTCGAATGCAAGGACCAGGATGGAAATCCCGTAAAGCTTTCGGATTTCAAAGGCCAGCGCGTTGTGTTGTTTTTCTACCCGAAAGACGACACGCCTGGCTGAACGCTCGAGGCCTGTTCGTTCCGTGATTCGAACGACATCTTCGATAAAAAGAACATCAAGCTGCTCGGCGTTTCCACCGACAGCGAAAAGTCGCATCAGAAATTCCGGTCGAAATACGACCTTACTTTCGACCTTCTGGCCGACACTGAAAAGGACGTCGTGCAGAAATACGGCGTCTGGGTGGAAAAATCGATGTACGGTAAAAAGTACATGGGCATCCAGCGAACGACGTTTTTGATCGACGGAGAAGGCAAGATCGTGAAGATCTTCGATAAGGTGAACGTCGAAAAACACGCCGACGAGGTCCTCGAGGCGTTTGCAGAAGCCCGCGCGAAGTAAGGGCGAGGTTTTAATTCTATGAAGCAGTTGTTTTTACTTTCCATCGCGCTGATGGCACTGTTCGTTGCCGCATGCAACGACGCCGCCGAGCCGGTAAATATTTCGCGCGCCTCTACACCCGCGCCCCCTCCTGTCCAACAACCCGGCGTCGATGCTCACGGCCACACGGAAGGCGCCGACGCACCCCGAATCTCGCTCGCGGAAGCAAAAAAAGCATTCGACGACGGATCGGCGGTATTTATAGATACGCACCTAAAGAACGCCTACGACGACGGACATATTCCCGGCGCGATCAACATACCGGTCGCCGAGCTCGACCTGAAGATCAACACCATCCCAAAAGGCAAGAAGATAATCGCCTACTGTTCCTGAGGGGCCGAACACTCCAGCGCCAGTTTGGTTGCTGAATTACGAAAACGGGGATTTACAGATTCTTACGCATTGCTGGGCGGCACTACGGCCTGGCGGAACGCAAAGTATCCGTTCGAGCCGACAAAGAAAAAAAATTAGCCGCAAAGAAGCTCAAACGACACAAAACGAAGATCTCGTTTGTGTCTTTTGCGCTCTTTCGCGGCCAAAGATCTAAAGCCTAACTATCTTCGCCGAGCTGCCGTTTCGTATATCTTCGTTTAACGCATTACGCGTATCCACGATCAGCGGTGCAAGGTCGCACACCTTCTTGTAATCGATATTCGAATGCTCGGTGCAGATGATCGTGCAGTCGCAATCCCTCAGAAGTTCATCAGTTAGTTCGTTATTTTTCAGAGGTTCCGCGTCGCCTATCGTGTAAGCGTGATCGAAAGTCACTTCCGGCACGAACGGATCGTGGTAAACGACCTCCGCACCCTTCGCACGAAGCAGGTCGATTATCGACAGCGCGGGCGACTCACGCATGTCGTCGATGTCTTTTTTATACGCGACCCCGAGCACGAGGATCTTCGATCCGTTCAGCGCCTTTTTGCTTTTATTCAGCGCCGTCGACGTCAGTTTTACAACGTACTCCGGCATCCCGGAATTGATCTGCTCCGCCAGCGAGATAAATTGCGAATCGAACCCGTGCTGGCGCGCCTTCCACGATAGGTAATGCGGATCGAGTGGGATGCAATGGCCGCCTATGCCGGGCCCCGGGTAGAACGGCATGAAGCCGAATGGTTTTGTCGCCGCCGCCCGAACGACTTCCCACGTGTCAATTCCGAGTGCATTACAAAGCCGCGCCATCTCGTTAGCCATGCCGATATTAATGGCGCGGAATGTGTTCTCCCACAGCTTGCACGCCTCAGCAACGCGAGCCGAAGAAACGGCATGCACGTCGTTCACGATCGTTCCGTAAAGCTGCGCCGCGACATCGGTGGAATCCTTCGAAACGCCGCCGACCACCTTTGGAATGTTATGTGTCTGAAATTGGGGATTTCCGGGATCGACGCGTTCGGGTGAGAAAGCAAGCAGGAAATCCTCGTCCAATTTGAAACCGCCGTCTTCCAGGATCGGCTTCAGCACTTCGTCGGTTGTTCCCGGATAGGTCGTCGATTCGAGAATTACGAGCTGCCCTTTTCGTTTATATTTCCTGATCTGCTCGCCGGCCGCCAGGATGAACGACATATCAGGGTCCTTGGTCTTTCTGAGCGGCGTGGGAACGCAGATGATTATCACGTCGCATTCCGAAAGGCGGCTAAAGTCGGTAGTTGCCTCGAGCCTCCCTTCTTCGACACATTTCCTTACATTTTCGTCGGGCACATCGACGATGTGCGATTTTCCCGCATTTATCTGATCTGCCTTCTTCGAGTCGACCTCGAAGCCGATACCTCTGAACCCCTTGAGACAGAACTCAATAATAAGCGGCAGCCCGACATAGCCGAGCCCGGCAACCCCAACACAAGCGCGCTTTTCAGCGATCAGTTTTTCTAATTCGTTTCGGATCATTTGTTTGGACAAAAATAGATTATAACAATCGAACGGCACGGCGAGGCTGATTTTATTAGAACCGAGCAAAATCTGCGTAGTCAATAGCCCTATCCGATATGTTAATATTTATTTAGCTCGGCCGGACCACCGGCAGGCCTCGCCTCGCATTTCACTTTCCTGTTTCGATGACCACCACGACGACTTCTTCAAATCCGGTCGTAAAAGCTCTTTTGGACGGTACCGCTCCGCGCCCGGCACAGCTCGCTGCGTCCCGTGGCGTTCTTCCGCTGCCGCAGAACGACCTGTTCGAGGTTTTAGTCGCTCTGGTCGGCTCCGACGACGCGGAGCTTGCACAAAATGCCGATCACACTCTCTCTTTGATGGATGAGCGGTTGCTGGAGTCGAGTGTACGGTCCGAGGATATTCCCGTTAGTGTTCTGGATTACGTTTCACGCCGCGACGGGCTCGCGTACGGTGTTTACGAAGGGCTATTGGTCAATCCGAAAACGCCGGCAACGACCGTCGAACAGCTTGCCAAATCGACCACCAAGTCCGAGGTATTAGAGCTCATCTCCCTAAATCAGCAATTGCTGATCCAGGCGCCGTCGATAATCGACGCTATCCTGAAAAATCCCAATCGCTCGTTCGAAGCCGAGCGTCGAGCCTCGGAAACGAAACGCGAGTTTTTCGAAAAGGAACGCGGAGTTCAGCAGATCGCCAGCGAGCTTCGCGCACAGGGGAAGGCGGCAGCTGCCGAATTCATCGAAAACGCCGAATTCGACAGCTCCGACCTTACGAGTGAAGAGGCGATTGCCATCGCCAGCATGATCGAATCGTCCGACGACGACGTCGACGACTCATGGCTCGCGCTCGAATACCTTGAAGAGATCTACGAGGAAACCGTTGAAGACCGGCAATTGATCGTGGACCAGATCATCGGTGAGTTCAGGTCCGAGGGAACCGATCTGCCGAGCGAGCGCATCTCCATCATCAATCGGATCATGAAGATGGGGATGAAGGACCGGGCAAAGCTCGCGATGAAGGGCGACCGCGAGGCACGCAACATTCTTATCCGCGACCCGAACCGCGTTATCGCGCAGGCCGTCGTTAACAACCCGCGCATCACCGAGCAGGAAGTTGAAAAGATCGCGTCGATGCGCGCCGTAAGCGAAGACATACTTCGACAGGTCGCCAACAACCGACAATGGGCTCGGCATTATCCGATCGTTCACAATCTTGCACGCAACCCGCGTACGCCGATCGCAAACGTTCTTTCAATACTTTCTCGACTACAGTTAAAAGACCTCGCCGCTTTGTCGAAAAACCGCAACGTCTCCGACGCCGTCCGCCGCCAGGCACTTCGATTGTCACAAGCACGAACAGGTAAATAAATACGTAAATCGTGTCCGAAGCCCGAATGTAAATGAGGGCGCCTTTGAAACACGAAACTTTTTTAGCGTCCTCCCTGACGGTCGGGCTTCGGACACGGACCGCCCTAACCACCTACGAGGGCGAAGGTATCGCCGCTCCGCGGGATTTGCTACAATCTTTCGCTTTGGCGGGCTTCTTTCAAAAATTTAAAACGACGCTCGAAATGATCAAGTTCGAGCACACGCTTTTCGCGCTTCCGTTCGCGTTTTTGGGTGCGATCATGGCGGCGAACGGCCTTCCGACCTGGCGTCAGCTTCTTTGGATCACTGTCGCGATGGTTGGCGCGCGATCGGCGGCTATGACTTTCAACCGCATCGCCGACCGCGAGATCGACGCGCAGAACCCGCGAACTGCCAATCGCGAACTACCGACCGGCAAACTCACCGTCGGTTTCGCATGGCTTTTCATGTACGTCTCGATCGGCGTATTCCTGCTCGCTTCATACTCGCTAAACTGGATCACCTTCGCGCTCTCGCCAGTCGCATTGTTTTTCGTCCTCGGCTATTCGTACGCAAAGCGATACACCGCGTTCGCGCATCTGCTGCTCGGCCTCGCGCTTGCGATATCGCCTTCGGCCGCATGGATCGCCGTCCGCGGGGATCTTACTGAAGTTCCGATCCTGCTTTCACTATTCGTACTGATGTGGACTGCGGGATTTGACGTGCTATACGCTTGCCAGGATCTCGATTTTGACCGGCGAGCCGGTTTGCGGTCGATACCCGCACGCTTTGGAATCAAGCATTCCCTTTTGATCGCAAAGCTTTTTCACTTTCAAGCCTTTATCGTATTGCTAGTGCTTTATTTGATGATCGGGATGAGCTGGTACGCTCTGGCGGGGATTATCGTGGTCGGCGTTTTGCTGATTTATCAACACACCCTACTAAAACCACACGACCTCTCGCGAATGAACGCCGCTTTCTTCACCACAAACGCCTTTGTCAGCGTGATCCTTCTTTTCACCTTCGGAGCGGCGGTTTTTGTTGATAAGATTGGACAATAGCGATGCAATTTTCATTCGATCCAAAACTTCGGGATATCGCATTCAAGGTTGAAGACAGCGAGCGGCTGTCATTTGAAGAGGGCGTCACGCTTTACAATTCGTCCGATCTGAATGCGGTTGGGAAACTGGCCGATTTCGTGCGCCGGAAGAAG
>JAICPV010000389.1 GCA_025929655.1 Pyrinomonadaceae bacterium | reverse complement strand
CTCTGTGTTCTCTGTGGCTAAGTTCTTATGAAGATCGGCATCTTGATTTCGGGCCGCGGATCCAACATGGTCGCATTGGTCGACGCCGTTAAGAGCGGCGAGATACCGGATTCGGAAGTCGCGGTCGTGATCAGTGACAAGCCGAACGCTGCAGGTTTGGAAAAAGCGAAAGCACGCGGTGTTGAAACCATCGTTATCGAAAGAAACAAACGCACGCGTGAAGAGCACGACGCTGACATCGTAGCCGAGCTAAAAGAACGCAACGTCGAGCTGGTTTGCCTAGCCGGCTACATGCGGCTTCTTTCGCCTTCGTTCGTTCGTGCTTTTCCCGATCGAATAATAAACATCCATCCGAGTTTGCTCCCCGCTTATCCCGGCCTCGACGTTCACGAACGCGTCCTCGCCGCGGGCGAAAAAGTTTCCGGCTGCACCGTCCATTTCGTCAACGAAGACCTCGACGACGGGCCGATCATTTTGCAAAAAGAGGTACCGGTTCAGGACGGCGATACAGTGGAAACATTATCCGGTCGGATCCTTGAACAAGAGCACAATCTCTATGTCGAGGCGGTCAGACTGGTGTCTCAACTCGAATCATTTCGGTTACGCCAACCCGATCTTCTTCAATAACTCACCGAAGCGCGGATCATCGCGTAGTCGGTCGTAGGATGGATCGACCTTTAGGAACTGAAGCTGCAGGTCATGCTCTTGATAAGCTTTATTGAGCGACGCAAATGCCCCTTCTTTGTCGCCGAGCGCGGCATAGAGAATCGCTATTTCACCCGGCGACACGTATTCCTTAGTGGTTTGCAACTGTTTGAGGATCGCTTGTGCCTTTTCACGTTCGCCGTTTCCGACGTAAGCCTCGCCTAAGTAAATTTGAACGCTCGTGCTTTTGTCGCCCAATCGGATCGCTTCCTGATACGCATTTATAGCTTCTTTGAATTGCCCTTTGGCGGTGTAAGCGTAAGCCATGATGCCGAACGCTGCATCGTAATTCGGATCCGTTTCAATAATTTTTTTGAAAACGTCGATGGCTTCGTCATACCTTCGTGCCTGATAAAGCCTGTAGCCAAGTCCGCGGTTTGTCTCAAGCGATAAAGGGTCGAGCTCTTTGGCTCGTGTGGCCTCCGCGATGGCTTCATCGTGCCGGCACATACGGCTAAGAAAAGCCGCATAGCTGCGATGTACATCGGGCCAATTCGGGTTTAGTTCGAGTGCCCGCTTGAAATGCTGTTCTGCCGATGTCCATTTCCAGGCATGGATGGCAAGAAAACCCAGCGCCTTATGGGTGTCAGGGAGATTTTCGTCCAGTTCCATGGCCCTGCGGGCCGCATTTTCGGCTTTGGATAAATATTCCTTTTGATCAACTTCGCTGCTGGCAGCCATGCCGGAGTAGCTATCCGCAAGCTCAGCATACGCAAGTGCATAGCTGGGATCCTCTGCTACCGCCTGCTGAAAATACTCATTCGCCCGCTTCCTGTTCTCGGTGCCCCCTCGGTTGTCGTAAAACTTCCCTTTTAGGACAAGTTCGTAAGCCATTGGATCGGCCGTCCCGGGTTTGGAAAGCTGCTGTTCCTGTGATCCCGACAATTTTAAGCGTAGTTTATTTGAAGCCGTTTGCGCTATTTCCTGCTTGACGGAAATCAGATCCGAAGCCTTTCGGTTGTATTGCTCGCTCCCCAATTGTCGATTATCGGCGGCGTCTATCATTTCAACACGAACGTTTAGGTTGTCGCCGAGACGAACAACCTTTCCCGTCACGATCGCCCGTACGCCGAGTTTGTTCGCTATATCCTTAAGATCGAGATCTGCTCCACGATACTTAAAGCTGGAATTGCGAGCGATGACCTTTAACTGCGGCAGTTCGGACAACTTGTCGATCAGCGTCTCGCTCAAGCCGTCTGACAAATAATCGAGGTTTGGGTCGCCGCTGCCGTTTTCAAACGGGAGCACCGCGACCGAGTTGATCTGTCCTGTGCCGCCCGGATTGAAATACCAATAAGCCGCAAACCCGCCCACAGTCACTGCAACGAACAAACCCACCACAGCTAATAACTGCATTTGAGATCTACGGCCTTTATTCCCGGACACTTCGTCAGGACCAGTTCGACGCTCAAACTCCGCACCGTTAGTGGTATGTATCTGCGCCCGTGTCGGGGCTTCCTCAGATGCATTGGTATCGTGAAACACCGCTGTCTCAGGTTCATCTACCGCGCTCCCGTAGATCAGCGGCGCGCCGTCTTGCAGGCAGAAACTCAGCGTCGGGTCGGCGTAGTTTCGGTTGCACTCAGGACAATGCTTCATGCGGCAAAGAGTTAGCCGCGATTATAACCGATTATTTGGAACTCAAAGCGGAATCGTACAATTGCTAGATGAATTGCCACTAGCTTTAGCTAGTGGGTAAAAGTTAGAAAAAGGATATGGGCTTTAGCCCAACACAGAATATGCCGCATATCAGTGTCTGGATCCATTTTGTTTGGACAACAAAAGATCGCGAACCGCTGCTTACCGAATCGATCCGATATAAGATCTTCGAACATATTCGCGAAAACGCCCGCGCAAAGAATATCTTTATTGGTGCGTTGAACGGATGGCTAGAACATGTTCATTGCCTTGTTTCGTTAGGCTCCGGGCAAAACCTTGACGAAATAATGCGCCTTCTCAAAGGTGAATCCTCGCATTGGATAAACAAAAACCAATTGTGCCGTGGTAAATTTCACTGGCAGGATGAGTATTTTGCGGTTTCCGTAAGCGAATCGCTGTTGCCGAAGGTAAGGAAATATATTGATTCGCAGGAAGAACATCATCGCATCCGCCCTTTTAACGAGGAGTTCGACGATTTCCTGATACGTGGTGGTTTCAAAAAAGGGTTGGGCTAAAGCCCGGGAGATTTTTTGAAAATTCTGTCCACTAGCTGAAGCTAGTGGCAATTCCCACAAGCTGGGGTCTTAAAATTCGGAATGAGATACAGGGACTTTTCCTTTTGCCCTACTCGGATGATTTAATGCGCGGTTGGATATTTTGGCGGTTCGAAGGTTTAAGATCAATATTCCGTCCTCGTCGATTTCCGCGTCGGGGAATTCGAGGGTTTCTTTTACGACGAGGGAGCATTCGGTCAACAGGCGGTAGGCGTTGACCTTGCGTCCGCCGTGGCGGCCCGATT
>JAICPV010000505.1 GCA_025929655.1 Pyrinomonadaceae bacterium | reverse complement strand
CTGGATAGATCTGGGATGGCACGGACGGGTTCTGTTTCTTTTATAGAAAAAAGCGCCCGATTTAAAGATAAAAATGCACGTTTTTTTCGCCTTTTTGGCCGTTTGAGAGATCAAAATTAACACTTAACCGCACTTTCGCGCGATCCGGAGGCGGATCGCAGTATGCCGCCGTTCCTATCAAAAAAGTTCGAGGCCGCGCGACTGCGTTTCGTGCAGCTTTTTGAGAAATTCTTTTCGTTCGATCTCTTTCGCGCCGAGTGCCTCGATGTGCGGCGTCATTACCTGGACGTCCAGCCAAGTCGAGCCGCGGGAGCGGAGATGGTCGATGAGATGCAGAAGCGCGAGCTTGGATGCGTTCGGCCGTTTATAGAACATCGATTCGCCGCAGAACACGCCGCCGGCGTCGACGCCGTAAATGCCGCCGACAAGCTCGTCACCGGCCCATGCCTCCGCGCTGTGTGCCATTCCTTCGATGTGCAGCTCGGTGTAAACGCGTAGGAACTCCGTCGTGATCCATGTGCCTTTCTCGTGCTTTCGCGGCGTACGCGCACACTCTTCGATGACGCGGTCGAATGCCTTGTCTATCGTGAATCCGAATTCGTTTGTGTTCCGGGCGCGTTGAAGGCTTCTCGGAATATGCAGCTCGTCAAATTCCAGGATGGCGCGCTTTTCCGGGCAGTGCCAGGGCAGTGGGATACCCTTCATGTACCAGGGGAAAATCCCTTTCCGGTAAGCTTCACGGACGTTCTCGACCGTCAGCGGATCGCCGAACGAAACGACATCGCGGCCGTAGAATGCGTAATCCCCGATGACCACCCATTCGGGATAATCGTATGTGAGCGGGTCTGGAAATGTCACTTAAATAACGTAAAACGGAAAATGGAAAATAAAAAATGAACAGCGAGTAGGGTCATTGTCCATTTTCCACATTACACTTGTTTCAGCTTCCATTTTCCGCGGCGGAAGAGCAGTGCGGCGGCGACCGCCAGAACCGAGAACGAGATCGTTATCGCCCAGAACACTCCCTGCGGGCCCCAGTTGAGATAATTTGCAAGAACGTACGCTAGCGGTATCTCGAAGAGCCAGAAAACGAAAAAATTCAGGTAGGTCGGCGTCCAGGTGTCGCCGGCGCCGTTGAACGAGCTCTCCATCACCATCCCGAGCCCGTAGAAAGCGTAACCGTAGCCGACGATCCGCAGGCAATCGCGCCCGTATGCCGCTACTGCTGGTTCCCTCGTAAAGATGTCGATAACGGGATCCGGAAAGATGATAAAGAAGAGCCCGGCGATCGCCAGGATCCCTGCATTGAGGAAACCGGCGGTCCAGACGGAGCGCTCAGCGCGGTCCGGTTTTCCCGCCCCGAGGTTTTGCCCGACAAGCGTTGCTGCCGCATTTGCCAATCCAACCGCAGGCAGCAGGACAAACATGATCACTCGCAATCCGATCTGATACCCGGCGATCGCAAAGCTGCCGAATCCGGCAATGATCATCACCAGCCCGCTCCAGCTAAGTGTGGCGATCAAGAACTGAAGCACGGCGGTCGAGGAAAGCGTGATCAGCGACCAAAGCAGCTTTGGGTCGAATTTCCAATGGTCGCGCCGGACGTGGAGCCTGCCGTTCTCTCTCACAAACAGCGCCCACGCTGCGTACGCGACACCGATCCCGCGGCCGCAAACTGTCGCGACCGCCGCACCGGTCACTCCAAGCTCCGGAAACGGGCCGTAGCCGAAAATGAACATCGGGCAGAAGAAGATGTTCAGACCGTTGGCGATTATCAGCACGCGGAGCGCGATGGCGGCATCGCCTGCGCCCCGAAATATCCCGTTGAGCAGGAAGAGGAACACGATCACGATGTTCGTGCCCAGCATAATGCGCATGAACGGCGTGCCGAGCTCAATTACGCGAGGTTCCGCTCCCAACAAGTTGAGTAGCTGCGGCGCAAAGATGACGCCCGCCGCGCCCATTACGACGCCGACGAGTACGCCGAGATAAACCACATGCGTGGCGGTTCGGGCGGCACCTTCCAGGTCCTGTTCACCGACGCGGCGTGCCACAGTTGCCGTGGCGCCGATCGACAGGCCGATGCCCACCGCGTAGGCGAGAACCAGTATCGACTCGGTCAGGCCAACGACCGCGATCGACTCGGCGCCGAGCCGGGAAACGAAGAACGTGTCGACGATCGCGAAGAGCGATTCCATCGACATCTCGAG
>JAICPV010000026.1 GCA_025929655.1 Pyrinomonadaceae bacterium | reverse complement strand
GGAGTTCAGTCGTACCAACGCGAAGTCAGTAGTGTGATTTTCAGGTGCAACGCTGTTTTTGCCAGACGCCAGGTCTTTGAAAGAGACTGGTGCTATTCTGATTCGTACTGTTCCAGCTTGCGGTAGAGGGTTTTGCGGCCGATGTTCAGGAGGCGGGCGGCTCGGGATTTGTCGCCTTCGGTGTAGTCGAGCGTGGCGGCGATGACCTGGCGTTCGATCTCTTCCATTGTAGCGGGCATTTCGATGTCGATGCCGATCTTGGTGCCGGACGCGGCGGCGCGGGCGCGTTCCTGGCGAACGAGGGCGTGCGATTCGAAGGCTTTCCGGCTGATCGCTTCGGGAAGATCGTCGAGCTCGATCTGGCGGCCTGATGCTATGATCACGGCCCGCTCGATGGCGTTTTCCAGCTCGCGGACATTGCCGCTCCATTCGTAATTGATGAGCGCCCGAAGAGCTTCTTTCGAGATACCGGAAACGAAGCGGCCGGTCTTTTCCTTGTATCGTTCGAGGAAGTGAAACACCAGCGGGTGGATGTCTTCGACGCGTTCGCGAAGCGGCGGAAGCGTGATCGGGAAAACGGAAAGCCGGTAAAAGAGGTCCTTCCTGAAATGGCCCTCCTCTACGGCGTTTTCGAGATCTATGTTGGTCGCGGCGATCACACGCACATCCGATTTGATCACCTCGCTGCCGCCGACGCGGGTGATCTCGCCGTCCTGAAGAACGCGGAGCAGCCGCACCTGCGCGCTCATCGACATCTCCCCTATCTCGTCCAGGAACAGCGTCCCGCCGTCGGCCTCCTCGAAACGCCCGATCCGCTGCGACCGTGCGTCGGTGAACGAGCCCTTTTCGTGGCCGAAAAGCTCCGATTCCAGAAGCGATTCGGGGATAGCTCCGCAGTTGATCTTGACGTATGGTTTGCGTTCGCGGCCGGAATTGAAATGGATCAGGTTCGCGAGCAGCTCTTTGCCCGTTCCGGATTCACCCTGGACGAGAACCGTCGTGTTGGTGCCTGCGACGTTCAGCGCCATCTCAATTGCTCTTTGAATCGCCGGAGCCTGCCCGATGATCTCGCTGCGTCGCTGGTGGAGCTCGCTCTTGAGCCGCATGACCTCCGCGGAAAGCTGGTCGCGTTCGAGCGCGGTCCCGATCTGGTCGGCGATCCCTTCTACCAGGTTTATATCATGCTCGTCGAAGACTGTCGCCTTGCTCCAAACGAAGCCGAGCAGTCCGAATGTCGATCCGCCGACGCGTACCGGAGAAAGCAAGGCAGCCTTTCCGCCGAGCTGCGTGTTGAAGATAAGCCGGATGGCGAGCGGAAGCTGCGAGTCGTTGACGGACATGGTCTTGCCGTCGCGTATTAGCTCGCTCACGGCCGCGAACGTGTCGATGTTCAGAGATTTGCCGTGAGACTCGACCATCTTCAAAACTCGGCTCGGTTTGATCCCTTCGGCGGACCTGAACGACGCGAGCGAGATCTTCTTGCCCGCTTCGTCCAAAACGCCGAGAGCGCCGTAATCCGCGCCGACCAGGGTGATCGCACGCTCGATAACGCGAGCGGAAACCTCGTTGAAATCCGAATGCGAATTTAGTGTGTTTGCGATCTCCAGAAGTGCATTTGTTCGATGCGACTCGCGCTCCTGGGCGACGTACAGGCTGGTGTACTGATAACCGATCACGAGATGGCGCGCTATCGACTCTAGAAAGATGATCTCGTCTTCGAGCCAGACGCGCGGCCGCCTGGTGTCGTGCAGCCCGATCAGGCCGAGGACGTCATCGCCTTTGATTATGGGGATGATGAGAAGTGATCGTGTATCGAGAGCCTTTGCGAAGAATTTCAGCGTCGGGTCCTTTGCTTTTGAGGTGTCGTTTACTTTGATCGGCTTGCGTACGTCGAATTGCTCAGAAAGTTTTTTGGCATTTACCGGAATGACCGTGCCTTTGCTAGAAGCGATCTTGCTGTCGCGCCGCCACTCGTGACTGATGCGCAACTCGCTGCCGCCGTTGAATTGGAGCAGGTCGCATCGATCGGCCTGAAGCATTCGGCCGAGCTCGGAAACCACGACGGTCAGAAACCGTTCGAGTTCGATCGAAGCCGGAAGGTCGCGCGCCAAGCGGTCGATGATCGCTTCGCGGGCCTGATGCATCTGGATCTTGCGTTCCAGGCTTAATGACTGTTCGTCCCCTAGCTCGATCTTCATAATTGGCGAACCCGCGTGAACAGGATGGTATTTTGGGCGCACGGATGTCAAGTTGATACACCGTAGATACGGTGTGTGTAATTAAGATGCACTAGCTATTTTGGCGTGGAGTCCGGTTCGGGGATGGCCGAGGCGTTGGGGGAGGCGACTTACTAACGTTTCCCGTCGTCGGCGTTGACGTCGTATTCGCAGGCTGAGAGTTCGCGTTCGACGCAGCCGAATTTGTATTCGTATTCTTGTTGTCCGTCTTTGGCGAAGGCGTGGTCTGATAATTAATGCGGCTGCGGCCGGCTTCGGCGTCTTCCAAAAGCTCCAGAGCTTCCATGTTTCCCGGATCCAGCTCAAGGGCTTTTTTCAAAGGCGCGATCGCTTCCCGATAACGGGCAAGCTTGATCAATATCGCACCAAGTTCGGTTTGATATTCGGTGTCTTCGGGATTCAGCTCGACCGCCTCTCGAAAAGCGTCGAGCGCATCTTCATCTTCGTTGAGCTTGTTGTAAGCCCGGCCCATATTGAACCAGGCCGCGTGATCTTCCTTATTTGCAGCGATGATCTTTTTGAAACCGTCAACGGCGCGTTGGAAAGCGATCTCCGAATTCTTCTTTCTTTCCTTTTTATCTTTTCCCGTCTGACTCGAATCGACACTAGCGTCTTCCTCGATCACGTCCGAGTCGCGAGTTTCGACCAGGGAGTAAGCGATCCCGAGGTGGAAATACGCCTCCGCGAGGCCCGGGTTAAGCGTGACCGCCTGATTGAGCACATCGATCGCACGATCCGTCTCGCCCGTGTCAAGCAGCTTGATCCCGTCCGCGAGTGCCTGGTTCGGGTCGGTATATTGGGTACCCTCGGCCGGGAGGATATGATCAACGTTTGCATCCGAGCTCTCCGTCGGAACTCCGGAACAGCCAACGAAAACGCAAAATGCGCACAAGACGGCGGTGAGGAAAAAAAGCCTCATAAAGCTTTAGCCGGGAGGAAATACAAACTCGCGCCCTCCCAAAAGGTGAATATGGAGATGAAAGACCGTCTGCCCGCCATCGCTGTTCGTGTTGATCACAACGCGGTAGCCGTTTTCCGCGAATCCACTTTCGCGAGCGATCTCAGCGGCCGTCAAAAGCAGGTGCCCCACCGTTTCTTTGTCCTCGAACCGCGCCTTATCGAGCGAATCGATGTGGAGGCGCGGAATGATCAAAATATGGGCCGGTGCCTGCGGATGCAAATCGTTGAAAGCAACGCAATTCTCGTCCTCGAACACGCGTGTCGACGGGATCTCGCCCGCAATTATCTTGCAGAAAATGCAGTTTTCATCCGGCATGTCCTATAGAGAAAATTAAATCATACGCGGAACGAAATTGTTAATTCTCAGGGGCGTTTTCTTCGATCTGCTCCGTGAGCCTTTCGATGTCGGCACCAAGCGCCCGGAATTTTCGGACGATCGTTTCGTACCCGCGGTCGATGTGGTAAACGCGGTCGATGATCGTTTCACCTTCAGCGGCGAGGCCGGCTAAAACGAGTGAAGCCGATGCGCGGAGGTCGGAAGCGATTACGCGGGCTCCGGTTAACCTCGTGGGGCCGTTCACAGTCGCGCGGTTCCCGGAGATGTGAATATCCGCGCCCATGCGGATCAACTCGGAAGCGTGCATGAACCGGTTTTCAAATATCGTCTCGATTATTTCGGAAGTGCCTTCCGCCTGGGTCATCAACGCCATGTACTGCGCCTGCATGTCGGTTGGAAAAAGAGGATGAGGTTCGGTCGTTACATCTTTGCCCACGAGCCCTTTTGAATCGCGACGCACCTTCAAAGTAGTTTCGTCCACGATCTCGATGTTGACACCTGTCTCGCGAAACTTCTCAATGACGGCCTCGATGTGATCCGGCCGGCATTTAGCGATCTCCAATTCGCCGCCGGTTATCGCCGCCGCAGTAATAAAGGTGCCCGTTTCGATTCGATCGGGGATGATCGAATGTTCCGCCCCGCCCAGCGCGTCAACTCCGTCGATCATGATCGTTTCCGTTCCCGAGCCCTCGATCTTCGCGCCCATCTTGATCAGCAAATCGGCCAGGTCTACGATCTCCGGTTCGCGCGCGGCCTTGCGGATCGTCGTTTTTCCCTCGGCGAGAACAGCGGCCATCATCACGTTCTCAGTGCCAGTGACGGTTACTTTTTCAAATTCGATATCGTTCCCCGCCAGCCGGCCTTTCGGCGCCGTGGCGACCACGTCGCCCGACTCCAGAGAGACGGATGCTCCCAGCTTTTCAAACGCTTTCAAATGCAGATCGATCGGCCTTGTTCCGATCGCGCATCCCCCGGGCAAGCTTACCTTTGCTTTGCCGAAACGAGCGAGCAGCGGCCCAAGTGCCAGAACACTTGCCCGCATAGTTTTTACGAGTTCATACGATGCCTCGAAAGTTTGAATATGCGAAGCAGTTATCTTTTGGGTCCGAAGTTCGGGGGTCAGAACCGTCGCGCCGAGGTCCTCGAGTAGACGACGCTGGGTGATCAAGTCCTTGACATAGGGCACGTTGTGCAAAATGACCGTTTCCGATGTGAGCAATGTTGCCGCGAGGCACGGTAATGCGGAGTTTTTCGCTCCGCTGATCTCGACGCGGCCGTGAAGCGGCCGACCGCCGCGAATGAGGAATTTATCCATATTAGCTGCCTGATTTCAGGCGAACGTCAAAAAGTAGGAGTTAAAGACTTTAGCACGCCGTGGACTCGATAAAATGCGAAAAAAAGACTTTAAAAAAACAGATTTCGGCAACCTATCCGATAGCAGGTTTCATCGAAGTTACGGCTTCAAAACGATCAACCGGATATTTGGAGCTTTTGTTTGGACACGCGCCCCGGCTATTGGCCCTCCTCGTAGCCGGGGCGATCTTTGTTTAGAGTCGAGCTGCTAGATTTTCGATCTGCTTAATGTGGCGCAGCTTGTGCCCACCGACAAGTGTGAGCCATTCCCCGGCCGAAAGATCTCCGAGAAAAGGATGCGGAAAACGGTGACCATTCGAGTCGAATCTCTCGAATGCCGGTTTCAATTCGAGCATTTGGTGCCAATTCGCTTCGAACTTCGACATCGATTCCTGCACGCTCATTTTGCATGAGGGCTGCACGAATTCCGGCGCTTCGAGTTTAATTGCGGCGATCTCCAATGCCTTGCGACCGAACGAGTCAGAAACGGTGATCGTTCCGTCACCTGTTTGAGATGCAGATTCCGCTTTCGCGAGCAATTTCGCACAGATCCTGATCATGTTCTCTTCCACAAGCGAAACGTGTTCAACTACGTTTGCGATACTCCATTTTTCACCTTCGCAATGATGTTCAAGTTTGGCTTCGTCGAGCGAGCAGATGAGAGACCTCAAACGGTGCCCGACGGCAAAGTTCCTTTCATAAACCTCGTCGATCGTCTTAGAGTTCATTATTTTACCTACTCGTGGCCGGTTGCGGCGTGAAAGCCAGCCGATGCCAACGCTGGAAACTGGTCACGCTGTCCAATTCCTTCTTCATTCGTTTGATGAAAGCGGTTTGGAAGTACAATATGCCGTCTTCAGGCCAATTGAGCGCTACGATCGGATTGAACGACACCAGCGATTTCTCATCCGGCAAAGTCGAGGCAGGCTGGTTCGAGTTCGCTGCGATCGGTGGGTGGTTCGCATCCGCGTTTGCGTCGCCGAGTTTCTGCTGCTGCTCGCGGTCATAAGCCTGCGACGAAATTAGCAATTGATTTCGCAGCGGGATCGCCGCCTGGGTCGGAGCCGTCCCCGCCGCATCGTAAACTCGCACTTGAGTATCATAGGCGCACGCCACTTTCATCGAGTCCGGCGACCAAACCGGATGCACGGCCGTCAACCCGTCGTCGAGCCGCCGCTCGCGTCCGTTTTTTTCTACGATCCGAGGCCTGCCGACCGGTACAAATATCTCTCCGTTCGTTTCCGCGCGGAACTGCAGGAATTGCCATTCTCGCTGCGTGGACGCAAGCGCTACCAACCCCGAACTGTCCGGCGCCCACGCATAATAAAAGTAGATCAGACCGTCTGTTTGCGTTACCGGTTTCACCGTTGAGCCGTCGGCATTCGAAATGTAGATCTGCTCCGTGCGGAAGATCAGTATGCCGGTCGGAGCGGCGGGCGTCGGGGCAGCGGGAACATTCGTGTCCGCGGCATTCGCCTCCGGGTCGACATTTTCCGTGATATTCGAATTTGAACCTTCCAGGGACGGCGGCGTGGCGGTCACTTCCGGCCCGGTCTGTACGCCGCGGATCATCGCAACGAAAGCGAGACTCTCAGAATCGGGGGACCAGCGAATGGTATCCGGAAAATGCACGGCCATTTGATCGGCAGTCATTTTGTGAAGAACCTTGCCGTCGTCGCCGTACATATCGAGGCGGAATTCGGATGGCAGATCGCCGACCCTGTAATAAAGCGCCGCGACCCGTTTTCCGTTCGGCGAGGGGATGGTCTTATTCAGAACCTCGTTCGGCCGGTTCTGGTCGAAATCGTTTTGGATCGCCTGACTGCGCTCCTCGTTGTTCGGTTTAGCCGATTCTGTAGGCGGCGGAACATCCGCCTCGTACCGGTAGTTCAAACGAACCGCGGGAACTTCCGCGAACGTGGACGGCTCGATCGGCAAGGTCGGTTCTGCTTCCCGCGGCCCGCACGAGATACAAAACAACAGTATCGAAAACAGGAAGCACGAAGCGGCGTTTCGGAATGATCTTTCGGTGGTCATTCTAAAGTTCGGCATTCATGTAAGAACGGTATAGGCCCTGCTCTTTCGCCGTAGCGTTTTCCTTTTTTACAATGCTGTACTCGCGACGCGGATCGTTGCCGAGAGTGAATTCAATATCGCGGAGTTGGTCGAGGCGGAAGATGGTCAGGCGTACCTTATCGCCCGGCTTTCGCTCGGAAATATACTTCTCAATCATTTCCCGATTCGCTCGATAACCATCAACAGCGACGATTTGGTCGCTCGCGCTCAAGCCCTGTTCATACGCCGGTGTATTTGCGGGAACAGATCTGAGAATAAGACGCCCATCCTGATCCGCGAACGTTCCGCCTATGTACGCACGGCCTCGCGCGCCGCCTGATTCCTTCAACTGGAGTCCCAGCCCGCCGAAGTATGCGTTGTAATCTATTTCAGCTTCTCCGCGAACATATCTATCGAAGAAATCCTCGAGGCTTCGACCGGCCGCCTGCTCCGCGGCCTTTTGCAAATCCGCCGGCGAATAGTTTTTCCCTTTCTTGAAAAAGTCGTTGTTCAGAGTTCTGAAGACATCATCGAGCGAACGCTTGCCATCGGATGCGGACCTTATCGCAAGATCGAGCATCATGCTCACTATCGCGCCCTTGTCGTAATATGAGATCTGGTTGTTGACGGCATTCTCGTCCTGGCGGTAATACTTGATCCATGCGTCAAAGCTTGCTTCCTCGAGACTCGTTTCAAAACGCCCCGGCCTTTCCTGAAGCGCCTTTATCCCGCGCGCGACATCGGCGAAGAACTCACGTTCCGTCATGAACCCTGCACGCCGCAATATAAGATTCGAATAATATTCCGTACCCCCCTCGGCAAACCAGAGAAGCTTTGTATAATTCTCGTTCTCGTAATCGAAGGGGCCCAGCACATCCGGCCGCAGCCTCTTCACATTCCAGGCGTGAAAAAATTCATGCGCGACAAGTCCGAGAAAACCTTTGTAACGCGCCTCAGGCTTGAACCCGAACCGATCGAACTGCAGTGCAGTCGAATTCATATGCTCGAGTCCGCCGCCGCCACGCAGGTTCGTGATGAACGTGTAGTTTTCGTACGGAAGCTCGCCGAAGATCTCGAAACATTCTTCGACGATCTTGGCGATGTCGACAGCAAGCTTTTTCAGGTCGTAATTGCCTTCGCCGGACATTACGATGCGGTGCGGCTTTCCCTGTACGGTAAACGTGATGTCCTGAAAATCACTGACCTCGAAAGGGGAATCGTAAAGGACATCGTAATTCGCCGCCCGGAATGTATTCTGGCTGCCGGACACGGCGGGCAATCCGGTCGCGATCCGCCAATTTCCGAACGGCCGCACCGTAACAGTCGACGGGGCCTTCAACTGATCTTTCGGGAACATCAGCAACGCCGCATTGTTCCAAAACGCGTGTTGGTCAGTCAGCTCGTTCGTGCGCACAGTGAGCTCATTCGCGTAAACGCGATAACTAGCGACGATCTCCTTCGCTCCTGCCGTCCTGATCTGCCAGGTATTCTTGTTGACCTTCTGCCATTCCAGGGCGCCGCCGGAAGAATTCTTCGACGAGAAATCCTGTACGTGCCGCGCGTACTCCCGCACAAGATAGCTTCCCGGGGTCCAGACCGGCATCTTTAGCTCCAGGGCTGTCGGCATCTGGTTCCAACGGATGCGCATTTCCACTTCCAGAAGATGCGTTGCCGGCTTCGACATCGACACCGTGTAGCTGATCTCAGGCGTCGCGGCTTGTTTTACAGCTCGCACGGCCTTTTTCTTAGGCGTGCTGTCTTTTGCCGCCGGCGTTTCCTGATACATAAGAAAAAGCGGGAGAATCAAAAACGCGAACGAAAACCTTCCTATTAATTTCCCCATCTCGAATAGTTCACTGAGAATTGAATTTTAGCCTTCACTTGGTATCTTACAATATACCTCTGCTAACAGTCCTGCGGCCCATCGAGCCGTCGTTTTGATGAACGAACCGAACGAAAACACTGCCGCTGAAGATAAATTCCTGACAAGGCCGCTCTTGATCGTGTTTCTGACGATCTTTATCGACCTGGTCGGCTTCGGCATCGTCATACCGTTGCTCACCTTTTTCGCCGAGGAATTTCAGGCCTCTCCGATCGATATTGGGCTATTGGTCGCATCGTACTCGATGATGCAGTTCGTCTTTTCGCCGATCTGGGGGAATCTTTCGGACCGGTACGGCCGGCGCCCTATCCTGTTTCTCACGATTCTAGGATCGAGCGTGGGTTATCTCTTGATAGGTATTGCGGGATCGCTATGGATGATCTACGCGGGGCGGATACTTGCGGGGGTGATGGGCGGGAACCTATCGACCGCGCAGGCCTACATCGCCGACGTGACATCGCGAGAGAATCGAGCCCGCGGAATGGGGCTTTTCGGCATGGCCTTCGGTCTGGGATTCATTCTCGGCCCGGCTCTCGCGGGTGTTTTAAGCAAGTTTGGAATGCGCGTCCCGTTTCTTTTCGCCGCAGGTTTGAGCTTGCTGAACGCGGTCCTTTTGTATTTCATTCTTCCCGAATCCCGCGTAATTCAACGGCACGATCCAAATGTCGAAAGGAAAAGCCGCTGGGCCGAGCTCGCAGGCGTGTTTGAAAACCGACGGTTCACTCTTGTAACCATTGAGTATTTTTTGCTCGTCACTGCCTTCTCATTCATGACGACCGCGTTCGCATACTACACGATGGTGAAGTTCCGCTACGGCGCGGACGGGACGGGCTACCTGCTCGCCTATGTCGGCGTCCTGGCCGCGGTTATGCAGGGACTCGTTTTCGGACGGCTGGCATCGAGATTCGGTGAGTCGAAATTGATACTCGCCGGCAGCCTTATATTAGTGGCGAGCTTGATCCTGGTGCCCTTCATTAGCGAAAACAATGGGGGTTTACTGGTGCTTTTGTTTGGAATCGCTGGATTCGCTGTGGGCAACTCCATCGCGTCGCCGGGAATAACGAGTCTCGCTTCAAAAACCACAGATGAGTTGCAGCAGGGAAAATCTCTGGGTGTGCTCCAATCGGCGGCGAGCCTGGCACGCGTGATCGGGCCGCTGGCGACCGGAATATTGCTCAATAATGCTGTCGGCCAGGTGGATGATGCCACGATCCTGCGGACGTTTTGGGTCGCGGCAGCGATAATGCTGGTTGCGTTTTTGGCTGCGGTTTATTTCGAGAAAGTCTACGGAAAATACCAAACCGCAGCTTAGCTGACCGCCCGCTGGCGTTGACGTGTGGTCGCGGGGAAACTTAAAAGGAATGTAGATCCGCGCCCGTCGCTTTTCGCTTCGATCGTGCCGCCGTGTTCCTGTACGATGCCGTAGGTGACGGCCAGCCCAAGTCCGGTGCCGTTGCCGACCCCTTTGGTCGTAAAGAACGGGTCGAAGATCTTGGTCAGGTTTTCCGGCGGAATGCCTTCGCCGGTGTCGGTTACGGTGATGTGCACCTCGTTATCGCCATTCGCTCTTGTCTTTAGCGTGATCGTGCCGCCGCCGATCATCGCATCGCGAGCGTTCAAGACGAGATTGGTAAAAACCTGCTGCAGCTTGCCCGCGTTTCCGAAAATCCTGGCCGGATGTTTGGAATACTCCTTGACGATCTCGACATTGGACTTCCGCATCTGCGGCTCGAGAAGCTGCAAGGTATCGTCGAGCAACTTGTTTACATCAACCTCCGCCGATTCCATCGCGCTCCCGGTGCGTGAAAAATTGAGAAGATTGCCTACGATGTTCGTCGCACGATCGGTCTGGCGCTGCATTTTTTGAAGAAGAGCGTGTTTCGGATCGGTTTCCGGCACCATCCCGAGCAGCATCTGCGTGTAGCTCGAAACTCCCGTCAAAGGAGTGTTGACCTCATGGGCAACACCGGCCGCAAGCAAGCCGATGCTCGACATTTTTTCGCTTTGCTGCAGTGTTTCTTCAAGCTGAATTCGGGAAGTGACGTTTTCCAGAACGACGATCGCGCCGGTTTGCGCATTCGAAATCGAACGCAGCGGTGCGACGGCAACGTTTAAGATCAACGAATTTCCGCCTGCGCTAAATGTGTGCAGCTTGTAAGCGTTTCGGATCTCGGTAAGATGCCAGCGTGACTTTCCGAGAATGTTGTCGAGGTTCAAAGCGAAGCTCTCGTCGAAGATCTCCTCGACCGGCTTGCCGACCACGCTCTGCCGCGGCAATTCCATCATCTCTTCAAAGGTCGTGTTGCAGCGCGTTATGCAGCCGTCTTCGTCAACTGCCAGCAGGCCAACGTTGACCGATTCGACGATCGATTCGTTGAATTCCTTGAGCAACGCCAGCTCTTCCGTCTGCTGCTGCTGCTCCTGGTACAAGCGGCTGTTTTCGATCGCCACGGCGATGTAGCCGGAAACCGTCCTTAAAATTTCCAGGTCTTCGGAAGACAACAATGAACCGTCGCTCGCACGTCCCAAGCCGATCACAGCGACCATCTTGCTGCGAACGACACAGGGAACGAAATAATGCAGCTCCTGCCGTTGCGGAGCATGGCCGTTGGTCTCAGCCGGCGGGTTCTCAGCTTCGATCGTCTCTAATTCATCAGCCCGTACTACACCCTTCTCGGCCGATTTCTGACGGATCATTTGCCTAAAATCGCCGGGAATATTGAATTCGTCGCTCAGGCCCAGCGACCTGGCGTTTCGGAATCCGCCGAAGGCCAAGGGATCCTCAATAAACACCGCGACCTTCTCGACATCCAAAACCTGTTTGAGCCGATCAATAAGACCGTCGAGAAGCGGTTCGAGAGCGGTGGTGGCGGACAGCGTTCGACCGAAATCAAGCAAACCCTGGCGAAGGTCGTAACGCTCGCCGTAAAAAAACCTGTTCGCCCGCTCCTGGAGAAAATTCTTGAGCGGCTCACCCAGCATCACGATCGC
>JAICPV010000352.1 GCA_025929655.1 Pyrinomonadaceae bacterium | reverse complement strand
GGTCCGGGTTGGTGAGCCATGGTCGCCACTTGAGGCGGTGTTCAGTGGTGGTGCTCGCGAACTTCTCGATCAGGCTGTCGGAGACCCGCTGCGGTGTGAGGGTGCGCTCGTTGATCGCGATCCAGAAGCCCTCGGTTTCGATGCGGCCACCCTCGTTTCCGACAAGGTCGACCCGCATGGTGCACCACCGTGTCGACAGCGCAGAGCACCAGCGACTGAAGGACACCTCGTTGGGCCATTCGATCGGTTCGATGACATCGATCACCGTGCGATGCCGGTCAAACACCTGAAACACGGCGCTCATGAAACCGTAAGCGCCGAGCATACGTGCAGACGTGATCCGCAGGATCGTGATGTTCTTTTTATGGGCGATCGATTTGATCTTGTTCGGCGTCTCTCCCGAATGTGCAACGATCATCGTACCGATCTCGTCGGGTTTGAACGTGTTGCAGACGCGAACGGGAATCGCGCTGTCAACCGCCGGCTTGATCGTTTTCGGATGAAGTACCTTCGCCCCGAAGTATGCCAGCTCTGAGGCCTCTTCGTACGATAGGGCCGGTATCGTCCGCGCGTCGCCGCAGATCCGGGGATCGCACGTCATCACGCCGGTCACATCGGTCCAGATTTGCAGTTCTCCCGCACCGATCGCGGCCGCAATAAGGGCAGCCGAGAAATCGGAACCTCCGCGGCCGAGTGTGGTCGTTTCGCCGGCACGATTTCCTGCGATGAACCCGCCCATGACCGGCACTTCTTCCGCAGAAAGCAATGGTGTTAATTCGAGCCGTACGATCTCATTCGTTTCGTCGACTATCGGATGAGCCGCGCCGAATTCGTCGTCCGTGAGTATCAGTCGGCGGGAATCGACATGCCGTGCATTCGTTCCGCGAGACTTAAAAACCTCCGCCAACAGCCGGGACGAAAGCTGCTCGCCATACGAAACAACCGCGTCTTTAAGCATCGCCAGTGGCAGCGAACGCCGAGCGGCGCGCATCAGCAGATCGGCCAATTCCTCGCGTGCGAATTGCAGCTCGCTATTGAATGAATCAGCTTCCGCTCCTGAAATGAAATGTTCTCTGATCTTGATGTGCCTCTCGAGGATCGGTTCCAGGTTGGCAACGGCCGTGTAGTACTCACCCTTTTTTGCAACGTCGAATACGGCGAGCAGAGCATCCGTGACGCGCGTCATCGCGGAAACCACTACGACCGGCTTTTTCTCGATCTGTGATGAAACGATTCGAAGAACGCGCTCAAACGCGGCGACGTCGCCCACGGACGTGCCGCCGAATTTCATTACGGTAGGTTTCGCGCTGCTCACTTCTGCTATGAAAGTAGATTACATTCGCAAGCCGCGCAAAAAGAAAGAGCGAAAATTATCTGTTCCCGCTTCCCTTGCCGCTTTCGGTGTTTTTCTTAGTTCCCATTTTCGGCGCCTGGCCAATTTCATCGCGAGCGCCGCTGCGCGGATTAGCCTGACTTGCATGCTTCTTCCCGCCGCTGCGTGCACCTCCTTTGAATGTCCCGCCCTTGCCGCCTTTCTCGCCTTGTTTGTGCGGCCCTGCGGTTCCCGATCCGGCGTTGTTATTTTGTTTTGGCATAAATCCTCCAAATCCTATGAAAATGACCGGCAGACATTGTCCGCCGGCCAGTGAGAGGTAAAAAGCCCGAAAACGGCTTATTCGTTTTCCTTATTTTGCGTACCGAATTGTCCCCCGCTTGAGCCGGTCTTGTCGAACTGGCCTTTATGTTCCGGTTCGTTCATTCCGCCCTGCGAGCCGCTCTGTCCGGTTCCTTGTTTACCGGTTTGCGAGCCTCCTTCAAAGCTGCCGCCTTGCATTCCGCCTTGGCCGCCGCTTTGCGAGCCGCTCTGGCCCGGTTTATTTTCCTGATTAGTTTTATTGTTCGGCATGATTACAAAAACCTCCTTGAAATTTCGCATTCCAGAGGAATACACCGTTGGATTTGCAAGACTTATGCCAACGCGAAAGATGTCGAAGGAATAGTTTAGCCCGCTAACCGCACAAGACACTGCCGCCATTGATGTTAAGTATCTCGCCGGTGATGTGGCGTGACCACTTGGAGAGCAGGAAACAGATCGCGAGCGCGACATCATCGGTCGTAGCCATTCGATTCAAAGGGATCGAATTCAAAACACTTTGCTTGTACGTATCGTCTTCGAACACCGGCCGAACCATCGCGGTCTCGATCCAGCCCGGAGCGACCGCATTGACGCGAATTTTCGGCGCGAGTTCGGTCGCAAGAGCTTTTGTGAATGAGATCTGCCCGCCCTTGGACGCGGAATAGTTCGAATAACCCGCCTCGCCGCGTTGGCCCGATGTCGAAGAAACCATCACGATCGCGCCGCCCGTGCGTTTCTTGATCGCGGGCACGCAAGCCTTCGTCATCGCCCACGCGGATTTCAGGTTCGTGTTTATGACCTTATTCCAAAGCTCTTCGGTCATATCCTCGATCGACGCGCCTTCCCAGATACCCGCGTTGCATACAAGCAGATCGATGTGCCCGAATTTATCGAGCGCGGCCTTAGCGATCGCCTGGGCATTCAGAAACTCCGAAACATCGCCTTGCACCGCTAGCGTTTCCACGCCCTTCTCTTCGCACAACCGTACCGTCTCGATAGCCTCGGCTTCATTCGATAAAAAATTGACGAGAACGTTCGCCCCGCCTTCTGCCAGGCGCAGTGCTGTCGCTCGTCCGACGCCGCGCGACGAACCTGTAACGATCGCGGTCTTTCCCGCGAACAAATTGTTCGGCAGTTTGATATCAACCTGAGCTTCGGACATGTAAATTTATTTTTAACGCAAAGTCGCAGAGACGCAAAGATGCAGCAGCAATTTGTTTTCTTGATTTCCTTTGCGTCTTAGCGACTTCGCGGCTTTGCGTTAAAATCGCTTTAGAAAATGCACGATACGAATCTGCTTGAAGACCAGCCGATCGCCTGGACGCCGACGCCCGACGTCATCGAACGCGCGCAGCTCACAAAATTCATGCGCCAGGTCGGCGTCTCCACTTGGGACGAGCTTTACGAATTCTCGATCCGAGACGTCGAAAAATTCACCGAAGAGGTCCTGAAATTCCTCGACATCAAATTCGACCCGCCGTACGAAAAGCTCCTCGACACCTCCAACGGAATCGAGTTTCCGCAGTGGTTTCGGAGCGGCGACACTCCTGTCGCCACGGACGACGCTTCGTCGTTCGAAAAGTTGTCCAGTGGCCAGCGCGGGTTCGCCCTGCGGGCTCATGGCGACAAGAGCGTCGCCGCTCCGGCAGGCCTAAACATCACCACCATGTGCCTGGACCGCTGGCAGACGGCCGAGATGAAGGATCAGCCGGCGGTGATCGGGGAAGATGAGACTGGTGCTAAGTTCTTCGATACCTATCAGGATCTGTTATGGAAGGTTGAATCGATAGCAAGCGGCCTCAGGGTGAGGGGATTGAAAAATGGTGATGCTATCGCTATTCAT
>JAICPV010000508.1 GCA_025929655.1 Pyrinomonadaceae bacterium | reverse complement strand
GTGTCCATGACTTCGACCTTGCTTTCGATCTTGACATAAGCCGGCCGCGTAGCGTTTTCCGCCATCTCAAACCTCCTCTGAAGCGCTGATGTTTCTTTATCGCAGAACAGCAGAGAGCAGCAAGGGAGAGGCGAAAGAATCGCACCCCCTTTGTGAACTTTATGCCCTATGTGGCCAATTCGGCTTTCTCTGCACTCTGCCATGTTCATTACTAAGGAGTCCTTAATTAGTAGACATGCTGGGACGAAGGGGCGAGTCGTGGAAAGCGCAGGCACCAGGACTCAAAGAACGCTTTCGCACCCACGCCCAAAATTACGCACTCGGGGCGTGGCTCGGCGGGTGGCCGATGACGCGCAGACGCTTTGCCTGGGCTGGAACGAGTCGTCCCTTCGGTCCAACAAACCCTGTTATCTAGATACTGATGAACTCCTTAATGAGTGCCCGATGTTGACATCCCTTAACGCTCACCGCATATGTTGTAGCGTCGAGTTCAAACAATCAGGAGAAAACGATGAGCCAAGAGGCGATGAACCGTTTGATCGATGCGCTCAAACAAGGTGCCGGGTTGAAGGACGATTTCATCTACTACATGTCCTTTGATGATTATACAAATCTTCCCGATCCGTTTTCGCGTACGACGTTCACGGTCGAGGAAGTCTCGCATAGGATCAATCGCTATCCAAATCCGGAGAAACCCGACCAACTGTTTGACTGGGATATTCACGGCCGGTTATTCACCCCGGCGCGCCGAACGATCCCGGATATGGCGGTTGTGATGATCCACGGCGGCGCGGCTAACGAATACGAGTTCATTTTTACGCCGGACGGACCGGAAAAATACCCCGATCTGACTAAAGTTGATCCGGGCAAGGCGCGCGTGGGGGTCGCGCAGCATGTGGCATCGCTGGGTATTACCGTTCTAACGATCTCGCTGCCGGGCCATTACAGCGGTAAACCGTGGCCGCCGATCTCCGAACGGCGGCCGGAATTCATCCTCGGAAAAACTCCGGGCGACGCCGAGCTCAAAAACCGTCTTGCCGTTTACACGTTTCGCATGTGCACGGAAGCGATCAAAACGCTCGTTGAAAAAAATTTAGAAGAATCGATTTTTATGTGGGGCCACTCGACCGGCGGCGAATATTTTTACCTGATGGAGCAGTATGGACTGAAGAATCGGCTGATCGGCGGGCTCGGTTTCGGCACCGGCATGCCGGCCTGGGTGCGCAAGGAATGGGATCTGGCCTGCGCGAAGAAGTCGCCCGAAGAGCGCGCCGCGCCGTTTCGAAATCTCACCGATTTGAGTCGCCGCTCGGCCGCTGGCTATGTCAAGAGCGGCTACGTCGGACCGAACCAACCCTGGGGTGACGCGGAACGCTGGTTCGAGCTGGAACACCACCGGCGACCGCAGTTCAAGCCGTTCCTGCAAGATATCGAGCACAGCGCGCACGACGTGCTGCTGCCCGCCATCAAGAAAGCTTCCGGCCTTCCCGACGACGAGTTGTTCATCACCTACAAATCCGACCTAAACCGGCTCCACGGCAAAAAAATGCTGCACATCGTCGGCGAGCACGATAAGGGGCACTGGATCGAAGGCGGAGAAAAGAGTCTTGAATTTCGCCGGGAAGTCTACGCCTTCAAACGCTTTAAGCCGTTTGCCCAAGACCTGCGCCTGATCGTCGTGCCGAGACTAACGCACTACGGACACGTCGAGAGTCATAACGAGCGATTGGCAAACCTCATGGTCACGGGATTCAAGGAATATTTCAGCAATGCTTAGCGAGCTTTCGGAAACAGCAATCTCACCACGAAGGAGATCGCGAAGAGTACGAAGTAAGAAATCAAATCTAATAATTTTCAGCGCTTCGTACCACTATCGTTGAGAGTTTTCGCCGCTTGCGCAAATTTGGCGCTGATCCGGAATTGCTGAGACAACCGTAAATAATGATGTCCACCACGAAGGCACGAAGGACACGAAGGATTTGGGAATTAATAGTTTAACTCCGAACTTCGTGCTCTTCGCGATCTTCGTGGTGAAAACTCAGGTTCGACTTGGGTTGCGGCTCTGCCGCGCTAGTGTAGTGTCCCATAATTATCTTGACTTATATTTCGACGCAAGCTATGTTATGCGGCATGAGAATAGCCTCCCCGATCGTATTGTCCGAGCACGAACGTGCGGTGTTGAGCACATG
>JAICPV010000299.1 GCA_025929655.1 Pyrinomonadaceae bacterium | reverse complement strand
GTTTTCTTTTCGCCGTTCACAAGAATGCTGAGCGTGCCTTTTGTGACGGTGAATCTTTCTTCGAAATCGGCATGAAAATGTTCGGGCGGCCCGGCGGCTCCGGGAGCAACTTCGAGGCGTGTGTTCATCCAATCGCCATTTATCGAGATCACCGTCTGGTCGAAGCCTTCAAACTTGCTGTATAGCTTATCGCCGGGTTTGAAGTAGTTCGCGTAGTCCGGTGTCGCGTCAGGGAAAATGTATAGGGCAATGACGATGCTGAAGATGATGTAGAGGCCGATGACTCCGATAGTTCCGGCGAAGATTCGTAGAAGTAGTTTCAGCTTTCTCATCTGATTATCGAACTGGCCGCCCGCTAGAGGCACCCCGCGCGGAGATGCTCCGGCGGGGACCCCGCACGCAGGCGGTTCTGACAAAGCAGCTTCCGCCGATTACAGCTTCACGCAAACATTCTTTTCTTCGGTGAAAAATCTAAGAGCTTCAAAACCGCCCTCGCGGCCGACGCCGCTGTCTTTGACGCCGCCAAAAGGAGTTCGCAGATCGCGAAGGAGCCAGCAGTTGACCCAGACTATTCCGGATTCGATTTTCGCTGCCATTCGATGTGCTCGCGAAAGATTTTCGGTCCAGATCGTTGACGACAATCCGTAACGAACCGAGTTCGCATAACCCAGAACTTCCTCCTCGGTATCGAACGGCTGTATCGTCGCGACAGGGCCGAAGATCTCTTCCTGATTCGTACGGCAATCGTGCTTGAGCCCCTCGATCACGGTCGGCTCGATGAACCACCCGTCGGCGCAGCGGCCTTCGAGATGGACCTGTTTTCCGCCGGTCAGAATCGTACCGCCTTCTTCCTTGGCAAGCCCGATATACGAAATTATCTTGTCAAAATGCTGCTTCGAGACGATCGCGCCGACGTCAGTGTCGGCTTCCAAAGGATCGCCAACCTTTAAGGCGGAAACCTGCTCGACAAAGTCTCTTTTGAATTGCTCGTACATCGGCCGCTCGACGAATATGCGCGAGCCGCATAGACATATCTCGCCCTGGTTCGCGAACGCCGCACGGCCCGTTTCGGCAAGCATCTCGTCGTAATTGCAGTCGGCGAAAATGATGTTCGGATTTTTACCGCCTAATTCCAGAGAAAGCTTTTTGAACAAAGGCGCGGCCGTCCGGGCGATCTCTTCACCGGTTTTCGTTCCGCCCGTAAACGAGATCGCTTTCACATCTTTGTGCGCGACGATCGCGGATCCGACCTTCGGTCCCGTGCCGTGAACGATATTAAATACTCCGGGCGGCAAACCGGCTTCGATGCAGAGCTCTGAAAGAAGATATGCCGTCATTGGCGTGATCTCGCTCGGTTTGGCGACGATCGTGCAGCCGGCGGCGATCGCCGGCGCTATCTTCCAGGTAAATAGATAGAGCGGCAGATTCCATGGCGAGATGCAGCCGACAACGCCTAAGGGCTGACGCAGCGTGTAATTCAGAGCGGTGCCCCCATTTAAAGCAGTATCGTGCGATTCGTTAGCGGTGTGCATCGCGGCCGTGGCGTAAAAACGAAAATTAGAAGCCGCCCGCGGAATGTCGAGTTTGGTCGCGAGCGCGACCGTTTTGCCATTGTCGATGCTCTCGGCGAGCGCCAGCGCGTCAAGATCACGCTCGATCAGATCGACCAGCCGCATCAAGATCTTGAACCTGTCTTCCGCCGGCGTCTGCGACCATTTCGGAAACGCTTCCTTTGCGGCGTCGACCGCGCGCTTGACATCCCGTTCGTCGGAATCCGGGATCTGCGAATAGACCGCGCCGGTCGACGGATCGAAATTGTCCATGAACTGCGCGGATGCCGGGGGAATGAGTTCGCCGCCGATGTAATTCAGGATCTTTTCCATAGGAAATCGCCGATAAGCGTATTTCGATTTAACGGGACTCCGTTTATATTATCAAAAACCACCCAAACATTTTTGACCGTGAAAGCCCCGTACAAGTCTGCGTTCCGAAACCTGGAATCTGCATTACATTCAACAGTTTCGATCCTGATCTCCAACTAAAAGCCGCCTTCTCCCGGGCGGCTTTTTTATTTCTATTTAGAGGAATGTAACCGGGACAACGTACTTTTTGCATACGACCTGCTAACAATTTCATTGACTTAGAATGGACGAGAAAAAAGCACAGGTCGAAAAGTTAAAGGAAAAGAAAGAGGTCAAGCGGCAGCTTGAACAGGCCGGTGCGAAGCCGGAGGAGCCTAAGATCGAGCCGAAACAAAAATTCTGGCTCGCGACCTATGTTCTTATTCTGTTCGCGTTCATCGGAATCTTTTATCTTGTTCGGTTCGAATTTTTTCGATTTGCCGGGCTCTACGAGCCTTTGGTTCAACGCTTCTCCCTCGGTGCCGCCGCCATCACGCTTCTTCTTCTTATCCTTCGGATCGCGAAGGCCTACTTGATCGCTCCTCTCGAAGATCCGGTTGCCCGCTACAATCTCAAGCGTGTCGCGAATCTGCTTGCCGGAATTGGGATCTTTTTTATTGCGGTCTCGGTCTTATTTGCAAATTGGTATACCGCCGTCGTTTCGCTGGGGCTGATATCGCTCGTCCTCGGTTTCGCACTGCAAACACCGATCACGAGTTTTATCGGCTGGATCTATATTCTTGTTCGTGTGCCTTATCGCGTCGGCGACCGGATAATGATCGGCGAAGCGGCGGGTGATGTGATCGGCGTCGGTTATTTCGACACGACACTTTGGGAAGTTGGCGGGCCGACCCTTTCAACCACAAACCATCCAAGCGGCCGGATCATCAAGTTTCCGAATTCGAACGTTTTGAACTCCTCCGTTTTCAATTATTCCTGGTCGTTGTTTCCGTACATCTGGAACGACATCAGTTTCCAGATCGCGTACCAGAGCGACCTGGAGTTCGTCGCGAATGTGATGCGCGATACTGCGAATGAAGAGGTCGGCGAGGTGATGCGCGAGCGGATAAGCGTATACCGGGAATTGCTTAAGCAGACCCCCGTGGACGAACTGGAAGTGCAGGAACGCCCGGTTGTCGTTTTCAGGGTCGGTGAAAATACCTGGATCACTGCGATAGTTCGTTACCTCGTTGAACCCAGAAATGCCGGTACAGTGAAATCACGTTTGATAAAAAAAATGCTGCAAAGGCTGAACACTGAGCCCGAACGCGTGATGTTTCCGAAAGCGGACATGCGATAACCGACGCGGGCGCACCGCAAACTCTTGTCACAATTCGAATTGTTCAGGTGTTTCTTTTTTAGAGACACGCGCGAATTGCAATTAACTGACTGCCGTTTACCGGAAACCCGACGCCGAGTCGATACGTTAAATCACCATGAACCGATCTATCCCACTCCTACTGATTCTTTGTTTGCTTGCCTTTGCGGGTTTTTCACAGGTTCCCGTCTCGCCTTTACCGACCGTTGACGGTAAAAATGGACCAGGTGCCGCATCGGAAGATCCTAGATATGTTTCGAAAAAAGAACCGGTCAATATTCCAAAGATGTCGGCGCCGCCTGTTATTGACGGAGTGCTCGATGATGAGGTGTGGAAAAACGCGGCGGTCTTCGGTGATTTCCTGCAGACCAGTCCCGGGGATAATGTGGCCCCGACGCACCCGACCGAATTCCTGATGGCGTACGATGCTCAGAATCTTTACATGGCATGGAGAATCAAACAGGACCGCAACACCGTGCGGGCGACGATGGCGCGCCGTGACAATATTTTCAACGACGACTACGTACTGGTGTATATCGACACTTTCAACGACCAACGTCAGTCTTACGCGCTGTTCTTCAATCCTCTCGGGATACAGGCGGACGGAACTTTCACCGAAGGCCGCGGCGAGGACTACAGCGTTGATATCCTGATGGAATCGAAAGGCGTATTGACCGCCGACGGATTCACGATCGAAGTCGCCGTGCCGTTCAAATCGCTCCGCTACGAAGCGGGGAAGAACAAGCACTGGGGACTCCACATATTTCGACGCGTCAAGTACAACAAC
>JAICPV010000255.1 GCA_025929655.1 Pyrinomonadaceae bacterium | reverse complement strand
TAGGTTCTTTCGTACCTGCCGGCAATCGCCTTGGGATCGTCACTCGACAAGATCGCGTCGGCGGCAAGTTTGGAGCTCTGCAGTGCCAATGCGATCCCGCTGCCTGTAAAAGGATCGATAAAGGCGGCAGCGTCGCCGATGGCCATAACGCCCGGAATTGGAACGAGCGGCGCTCGCCCGAATCTCGCTATCGGAACGGCGTGCCAGTCACCGATAAACTCCGAGTCCGCAAGAACCACCTTTGCGCGGCGATTTTGCATGACAAGCTTACGCACCGCTGAGCCCGGGTCGCTTCCAGTATTTTTCACGGCAGCCGCGTCGGCTATGAAACAGAGATTAAAAAGCCCTTTCTCGATCTGGGTGCAGCCGCCATAACCACCGGGATAACTGTATATTTCGCACTCGCCTTCTTCGATCGACGCGTTTCGCAGATGCGTTTTAAACGCTACAAGGCCGGGCTTTTTCGGGACGCCTCCGTCGAAACATCGTGCAAGGATCCGGCTTCTGCCGGTCGCATCGATAGCTAAAGAGGCTTTTACCGAATATCGATCGCCGTCTTTGGAACGCAATTCCACACCGGCAAGAAGGCCATTTTCGATTATCGGTGCGCGAAACGTCGTTTCAGTTCGAACGTCGACACCGGATCCGACAGCACCTTCCAGCAGCAGTTCGTCCATCTTTGCCCGGCTCAGCCCTATCGAGTTCGGGTTCTGCGAATCAAGAAAACTGTTCGGAATGTCTAACGATTTTCCGCTGATACTATAGAAAACGGTTGTGAAAATTTTCGGTGGATCGGCCTCTTCCACAGCCTCCGAAACCCCCAATTGGCGTAAGTGGAGCAGGCATTCAGGCGAAACAAATTCGCCACACAGCTTGTGGCGGGGAAATTTAGCTTTTTCGACAAGCAAAACCCTCTGGCCTGCCCTGGAAAGCAGGGTCGCTGCCGACGACCCTGCCGGTCCGCCGCCAATGATCACGATGTCGAAGGACCTGCAATTCATACGCTGGCAATAAGTATCAAACGGTTGATCGCCGATCGCTTTATCTCGACGTCTTTCAAACCGGCGCGTTTTGCAATGCGCTCCAGTTCCTGTGGCCGATGGGCGCGCAAAATAGAAAGCGACCCGTCGTCCCTAGTAAAAGGCTGCAGGAAGAATCGGCCGAAAAATCGATAAGCAAAATAGGGGATTGGCCGGCGGTCGAGATCGACGACGAAAACCCGTTTCCTGGCTATCGACGCCATTTGGGCCAATGCTCCGGCGGCCTGCGGCTCATCAAGGTGGTGAAGAAACAACGAGCAAAAGACGAAATCGAAACTGTCCGGAGCAAACGGAAGGGCCAATGCGTCACACCGAACTGAAACAAGCCCCTTAGACGCGATCGATCGTGCTGCTTCGCGAGCACTTTCAACTCCGACAGCAAAAATGTTATCGGCCTCGGCGTGTTTAGTTACATATTCCAGCAATTCACCGGAACCGGCCGCAACGTCGAGGACAGAAACACGGCCCCCGCCCGCTCCGCCGATAGCATCGAACAGGGTATGCTTCAAGGCCCGTATTTCGCCAAAAAAGCGATGGATGTACCACATCTCCAACTGCCAGCGGCGATACTCCGCAGCGGTGAATTCACCTCGATCGAGGCGTTCGCTTTTTCGGCTCCGCGTTTTGAATCGGTTGAACACTATTGAGAGAATTTCCTAAACACCAGGGCAGAATTTTTTGACCCGAATCCGATGCAGTTGCACAGGGCAACATTGACTTCTTTTTGCCTCGATCGATTGGGTACGTAGTCGAGATCGCACTCTGGATCTGCAGAATCCAGATTGATCGTCGCCGGAATTGTGCCGGTTTCCATAGCGAAAGGCGCGGCTCCGATCCCTGCCGCGCCGCTTGCTCCCTGCGGGTGGCCGACCTGGCTTTTCGTCGCGGACATTGGAATCTCGAAAGCGCGTTTGCCAAGCGCTTGTTTCAGCGCGGAGGTTTCGATCTTGTCGTTCAGGACCGTGGACGTGCCGTGAAGATTTACGTAGTCGATTTCGACCGGAGAAACTTCGGCGTCACGCATTGCTATCGACATCGCTCGCGCAGGCTCTTCTCCAGAGTCGTCTAGCCTAACACGGTGATATGCGTCGCAGGTCGACCCGTAACCAACAACCTCTGCGTAGACTTTCGCCCCGCGCAAAAGTGCTCTTTCCATCTCCTCCAGTACGTAAACGTACGCTCCCTCGCCCAGAACCATGCCAGATCGGTCCTGGGAGAATGGCCGTGAAGCTCTCTGCGGATCGTCATTCCATTCAGTGGTCAGTACTTTCATCAATTCGAAACCCGCTAGAATTCCAGGGGCGATGGGTGCGTCGACACCGCCTGTGATCATGACGTCCTGGCGGCCGCGACGGATATGTTCCGACGCATAAAATATCGCGTCGGTGGAACTCGTGCAGCCCGTCGAAACGACGTGGGAAAGGCCCCGCAAACCGAACGCCATCGAAACTTCGGACGATAAGCCGCCATGGGTCGAAGCGGGAATGATATAAACGCTCGCCTTGTTCTTCGGGCCGACATACCAATATTCGTAATGCTTTTCCGTGAATGCAAAACCTCCGCCGCCGGTTCCGATCTGAACTCCGATCGATCGCTTTTCATCCAGCGATAATTCCTCGGGAACTATGCCGGCATTCGCGAGCGCCTCCGTCGCAGAGCGCAGCAACAGTGGGACTGTTCGCGGCACATGTTTTTGGTCCTTTGTCGGGAGCTGCGATGGCCATTCGAAATCTCGAACCTCCGCCGCTATCTGCACCGGCGAACGGGAAACATCGAAGTCCTCGATTCGACGAACGCCGCTCGCGCCGTTTTCGAGCGCGCTCCAGAAACATTCACGGCAGTTCCCGATGGGCGTTACGAAACCCATTCCCGTGACCGCGACACGTCGATTTCCGGATTTTTTGGAGTTTATCATTTGACCTTAAAAGTCTAACGGTTTGAGTGCACGAAAATGCGTACGGTTGCCGACAGACCCTGGTAGACACATAAACCTTGGCGGTTCAATAGATGCGATATCGCGATGATATAATTTTCCGCATGAGAAAGCCCGTTATCGCAGGCAACTGGAAGATGTTCAAGCTTTTGCAGGAATCTGTCGACGCAGCACTACAGCTGAAACCGCTCGTTGCGAACGCTAACCACTGTGATGTCGTTATCGCGCCGGTGTTCACCGCTTTGAAGACCGTGGCAGACCGGCTGGAAGGGTCGAACATCCAAATTGCCGCGCAGGACTGCGCGATCCAAAATGATTTCGGAGCACATACCGGCGAGGTTGCTCCGGTAATGCTGAAGGATGCGGGGTCTTCGCATGTGATCATCGGACATTCGGAGCGTCGGCAGTTTTACGGCGAGACGGACGAATCCGTAAATTGGAAGACGATGGCGACGCTTGCGGCGGGCCTGACGGCGATCGTTTGCGTCGGAGAAAAGCTCGAGGAACGGGACGCGGGAAATGCGGAAACGGTCGTGAAAACACAGCTTGAGGGCGGATTATCTGGTTTGACAGCAAACGACCTGGAACGTATTATTATCGCTTACGAGCCTGTCTGGGCGATCGGAACGGGTAAAACCGCCACGCCCGAACAGGCTCAAGAAATGCACGGATTCATTCGAAATTGTTTGAATGAATCGCATGGGAATGAGACGGCTGAAAATGTTCGGGTCCTTTATGGCGGTTCCGTCAAACCGGACAATATTTCGACGCTCATGTCTCAGCCGGATGTCGACGGAGCTTTGGTCGGAGGGGCAAGCCTGGAAGCTGAAAGCTTCGCGAAGATAGTAAATTATAAATAGTTTGGAGATCCGGCTTTAGCCGGCAATTGATCACATTGTTATACGTTCTTTACGCATTATTTTTCATCTCGTGCATCGTTCTGATCGGGACCGTTCTTCTGCAGCCGGGTAAAACCGACGCCGGGGCGCTGTTTACGAGCAATATTTCAAACGCAGCGTTCGGCCCGCGAGGAACCGCGTCGGTACTCTCAAGAATGACGATCGTCGCAGGCTGCGCTTTCATGTTCTCGGCCCTGATGATCTCGATGCCGGCCCTGCAGGGAAATATTTCGGTCTTGCAAAGCGTGGGCGAGACGCCTGTTGAATCGACTGCTCCGGCAGATGCGAGTGTGGCTCCATCGGACGCTAATGCCGTACCGGCGACAAATGCGAACGCCGCTCCTCCCGCAAATAGCGAGGCACCGACCAACGCGAATCAATAGCTCTTTGCATTTTTTGTCGGTTAGTAAGATCGCAAGATTTCGGCAATCCCAAATCTGAAATCTAAAATCTAAAATCGGCAGGCTCAGGTGGCGTAATTGGTAGCCGCGCACGTTTGAGGGGCGTGTGGAGTAATCCGTGCGAGTTCGAGTCTCGCCCTGAGCACCAAGTAATGTACG
>JAICPV010000295.1 GCA_025929655.1 Pyrinomonadaceae bacterium | reverse complement strand
TCTTTCGCCTCCTGTATCAAATCAGACAATACGCTTGGTTTCATTAATCCACTTTCAACAATCAATTCGAGCCACAGTGCACTTTCATCAGCTTCTTCTTCCACGATGCCCAACTTTGCTATAAATTCTGCCTTTGATCGGCCTCGGCACGCGGCCCGATGGTTCGCTGCGACGGAGGTCCCGGACCGAACAAGTTGTCCTCCGATTGCCCTGCCGGCCGGGTCGTTGGGCAGTGCGTTTACAAGTTTGATCACGCGTAACGCGAAGTTTTTCGTCCGTTGAAGCATTTCCTTTTCGGTCATTTTTCAGGACACCGCGCGATTGAAAATCGCAATTCGCAATTCGCAAATCTAGGCAAGATCCGGAATCAAATACTCGTTCGGAGGAGGGATCGGCCGCCGCTGAAGGTAATCGTAAATAAGTCCGTCCTGCAGCACATGAAGTTGAACGCCGAATACGCTGAAGGATTGAAAATCGTCGACCTCGGCGATCTCGTTATACGTGATTCTGGACCCGTCGACGACGGTGACCGAGCCGCCGCCAAACACCTCCATATTGCCGCTTTTGTCGAGAATGATCGCGGTGTTCTCATCGATACCGACGCCGAGATTGTACGGATTGTATGAAACCGCCGTGATCAGGCGGCTGATGCGGCCGCGTTCAGTGAAATGCTGGTCGATAATAATATTTTTCAAGAATCCGAGTCCGGGTGAAAGTCTTACAGCGTTCTTGTGCGGATGCGATGTCGACTCGCCGCGGACGATCATTGACGTGCTCATACCGGCCGCACCGGCACTCGATCCCGCGAGCACCACGTCGGTTTCCGTGACCATCCTTCTGAGGCGAGCTGCAAATCGAGTCCCGCCGAGCAGCGACACAAGCCGCATCTGGTCGCCGCCGGTCATAAAGACGCCGGTCACACCGTCAAGCAGCGCTCCGATATCGGCATCGACGACGTCCTGACGCGACGTCGCCCGCAGCACGCGAGGATTCGCGATCCCCAAATTTCGAAATGCCTGCGTATAAACATCCGCCGCAAACTCCGGAAAATCCGATGCGACCGGCACGATCAGTACCTCGGCCTTCTGCTCGCCGGCAAGCGAAAGGAACTTTCGTAAAATACGCCGCTCGTTATACTTATCTTCTGCGCCGCCGATCACAAGCAGATGTCCGCCGATGATCTCGCGGTCATGCGAATCACTCATAAGATTAGGTTAAGTTATTGTAATCGGGCGGAATGGTCAATGGCAGGGTCAAAGTTGTTTCATTCGCCGCTTGGTAAACAAAATCTGGTAAAACTATGCGGAATTGAGGTATATTAGCTCTTCCATCCATTCAAATTGCGAACAAGGGTTGTTCTCCTGAGGAATTTATGAAGACCCCTTTTTCTTTCTTGCCGGCCGTTGTGGTCCTTTTGACCATTACGTCATTTCTTGCCCCTTCTAAGCTGGCCGCGCAATCGGGCAGTTCTTGCAAATGTGAGGACATCCCTTATCTCATCAATCTGCTAAATGAGGCTAACGCAGCATTGGACACGCTGCAACAGGCTGAGAAAACGGTAAAGCCCAATGAGATGTTCAACGAGATCGCCCCGGATCCCAACCCGACCCGAGCGACACGGGGAACACTCCTAGTTAATGCGATCAACGAGGCGATGAGTTTAGCTCGAGATAAACAAGCCAAACCTGCCAGCAGTGAGTGCTCAAAATCAATTAAAGAATTTCAAGATGACCGTCGCCGGGTTGAAGATCCGATGACTAAGACACTCGCGCAATTTATTTTCACTGCGAGGGGCATATATAATAGCGATATCAACGAGATCCTCAGGCGCCTGAGTTCCATACGTGGTTCGTGTCGGCCTAGTGATTGGTTCGGCACGATCACGACTGTCGATACTAATGAAATGAACGGCGTCATTACAACTCCCGCGCAAAATGAGTTCGACTTAGAAGATAAGGAGATTACCAAAACAAAAACCACAAGAACGGGAACGATCAGGGTTGATGGTAAATCCGCAAATGCATTCTCATCCTGGCGGGTAGGAGGGAATGACTCTTACAGCGATGTCAAACAGGGTCTGGAAGACTGCGATAGGAGTGATAAGGGGATCGCCCTCGTCGCATCTAAAAGTGAAGTCCGAAGGGAAAGTGAAAAGACCGGATCCGACTCTTTACATATGGAGGTAAGCCTTGAGGTTTCTGAAGACGACCGCAGTGTTTTAATAAGCTTCCGGCTTCCGGCTTTACAGGCGACGGTTAACGGTGAGGAAACCGACGCAGTATCAGGCGGATGCACCGGAAGTAACCCAAGTCCGAAACGGAATTCCATCAATTGGAAGTATCCAATACCCTCGGAGGATATTCAGTTCAAAGCATCGATCCTTCCTGGGGATCCTGAAAAGCTAAGCGGATCGAAGACGTATGATATAACTCCTCCTGTGTCGACTGGTGACAGTAAGAATGGCGTGAAAAGGACACATAGCGTCATCATCTCCTATCACTTATACAAGTTGCATTGATGATCCTATTTGGAACTTGACTGAATCGACGGTCAAACTTGGGCGGCCTCTCTTGATGAATGTATCTCCTGCAAACTTCGCACCGCCACATGTTCCTGCGATTTCTTTGTTGAGATCGCTTCGACCAACGCCTCGGCACCTGTAATGGTCGTGACACATGGTACGTTGAATTGAAGCGCGGCCTTACGGATCGCTTTTTCGTCATAATGCGATGTTTTCCCAAGCGGTGTGTTGATGATCAGGGCGATGTCGCCCTGGCGAATCAGGTCAGCAATATTCGGGCGGCCTTCGTTGACTTTGAACACGGATTCGCATTCGAGGCCGACTTCGTGAAGACGCTTTGCGGTACCGTAGGTAGCGACGAGGTCGAACCCCAGTTTATTCAGGCGGCGCGCGAGGATAACTGCCTGGCCTTTGTCGGCATTCGTTACTGAAATGAACGCCTTCATTGATTTCGAATTCCGGATTCCGGATTCCGGATCGGAGATCGTGCCACTTGAAATCTGGAATTCGGAATCCGGAATCGGTAATTTTAGTCCCGCGCCTTCCATCGCTTTTCCGTAAGCTTCGCCGAATGTCGAGCCGACGCCCATTACTTCGCCGGTCGAGTGCATCTCCGGCCCTAGGATCGGATCGACACCGGCGAATTTCTTGAACGGGAAAACGGGAGATTTTACGAAAACTTCCGGAACCGGCAGCACGTCCGGCAAATTGAAATCGGCCAGAGTTTTCTTGCCCGCCATCACCAGCGATGCGATCTTTGCGATCGGCACACCGGTCGCCTTCGCGACGAACGGAACGGTCCGCGACGCACGCGGATTTACCTCGAGCACGTAAACGCGATCGTCCTTGATCGCGTATTGTATGTTCATCAGACCTTTGACTTTGAGCGCTTTCGCAAGCAGGCCGGTGTAATGCTGGATCGTTTCGAGATGTTCCTCGGGTATCTTTTGCGCGGGCAGAACACTCGACGAATCGCCCGAGTGAATTCCCGCTTCTTCGATATGCTCCTGGATCCCTGCGATCACGACCGTGGTTTCGTCTGCCAGCGCATCGACGTCGATCTCGCCGGCGCGTTCGAGAAACTTGTCGATCAAAATCGGCTTTTCCGGCGAGGCGTCCACCGCCGAACGCATGTATTCATCGAGCGACTGTTCGTCGTAGACGATGGCCATCGCGCGGCCGCCGAGGACGAAAGAGGGGCGCACCATGACGGGGTAGCCGATGCGCTCGGCGACGTGCTTCGCCTCCTCGAAAGAGGTGGCCGTGCCGTGCTCGGGCTGCGGGATGCCGAGCTTCTGCAAGAGCGCGCCGAAGCGCTTGCGGTCTTCGGCGAGGTCGATGGAGTCGGGCGAGGTGCCGATGACGGGCGCGCCCGCCGCGTGGAGCCGCATGGCGAGGTTGAGGGGCGTCTGCCCGCCGAACTGCACGATGACGCCCTCCGGGCGCTCGACGTCGATGACGTTCATCACGTCCTCGAAGGTGAGCGGCTCGAAGTAGAGGCGGTCGCTGGTGTC
>JAICPV010000587.1 GCA_025929655.1 Pyrinomonadaceae bacterium | reverse complement strand
TCATCAACGGCAGGACCCAGAAATAAAAATAGAATGGCTGCGGATGCTGATATTTGTTTGAGGTGTACCGTTGGAAATGGTGTTGAATGTAAAATTCGTCGATGAATTTCCAGCCGTGCTGCAAGTACATCGGCAAGTTCCAAACGGCCGCGACCGCAAGCAAAAGCGGGATGCCCCAGATAAAACTCAATAGGAATTGTTTTGCCGGTAAACGCCGCGACAAAAGCAGATAAACCGCGACGATACCGAATGGGAATACGATGCCGATCAGTCCCTTTGCGAGGACCGCGAGGCCGGCGAAAAAATAAAACGCAGCAAAACCGATCGTGCGTTTTCGATCTTCGCCATTTGCAACGCGGTCGGCGACGAAAAAACCGGCCAGCGATGCCGTCAACGGAAATGTGACGATGATGTCGAAGCTGGCCCCACGCGAAAATACCAGAATTCCAAGCGTCGTCGCCGTGATGAGCGCAAGCCAATTAGCGAATTCTACTGAATCCCTTTCAGTTTCTTTGACGCGCCCGAAACGCCCCAAGATCCAGACGCTCGCAATTGTCCCGAGGCCGAAAAGCGCGGACCCGAGCCGTGCAGCGAATTCGTTTACGCCGAAGAGCTTATATCCGGCGATCTGCAGCCAATACAGCAGGGCGGGTTTCTCGAACCACTCAAATCCGCCAAGCGTCGGCGTGATCCAATCGCCGCGTTCGAACATCTCGCGCGCGACCTGTGCGTATCGCGGTTCATCTGGGCCAACGAGCGGAATATTCAGGCCGAAAAAATAGACGAATACGGTTGCGATTGCGAAAAACCACCACACGTATTTCGAATCGGCGAGCTTTGTCATTTGCGGATAAGTGGCTGAAAATAAATAGTATTACGGAACAAGGTCAGAAACGCGAGTGTGAACGAGCGTGCAAACTACGCCGTTTCTGCCTGCTCCATTAATGTCGCGTTCCGACAACTGTTATGACCGAAAAACTCAGAGTAGCAGCCGTCGGCGTGGGGAGCCTCGGGCGGCACCACGCGCGGAATTACGCCGAGCTCGGCCGCGAGGGCCGTGTCGAATTCGTCGGCGCGTGCGATGCAAATGCCGAAACCCTCAAACAGGTCGCTATAGACAACCAATGTGGTTCGTTTACAGATTGGAGAGAGCTTCTGGGAAAGGCCGATGTAGTTTCGATCGCAACGCCCACCGAGACGCACTGTGAAATCGCTTGCGCGTTTTTGGAAAAGGGAATCCACGTCCTTGTTGAAAAGCCGATCGCGGCGACCGTAGGCGATGCGGACAAGATGATCGCTGCCGCGAAATCGTCGGGTGCGAAGCTGATGATCGGGCAGCTTGAGCGTTTCAATCCCGCGATGGTCGCTTTGCGTCCGCACGTGACGCGCCCGGTCTATTTCGAGATCCACCGGGTTTCACCGTTTCCGAACCGTTCGCTCGACGTTGATGTGGTTTTGGACGTGATGATTCACGACCTCGACGCCGTCCAGTGGTTGGTCGGAGAGGACGTGAAGGTGGCCGAAATTCATGCCGTGGGTATACCTATAATCTCCGAC
>JAICPV010000411.1 GCA_025929655.1 Pyrinomonadaceae bacterium | reverse complement strand
AGCAGCAAAAAAACCAGCAGCAAAGAAAAAACCGGCAGCTAAGAAAGCAGCTCCGAAAAAAGCAGCGGCAAAGAAACCCGCAGCTAAGAAACCGGCAGCTAAGAAAGCGGCCCCGAAGAAAGCAGCGGCTAAGAAGCCTGCAGCTAAGAAGGCAGCTCCGAAAAAGAAAGCAGCTCCGAAGAAAAAATAACTTCGGCTGAATTCAATTCGGTTAAAGACTAAGGCCCGGCGATCACTTGCCGGGCCTTTTTGTTTTGATTTTCCGGACGAGCGTTTCTCTTAAACGCTCCCGAGGAACGCCGCGGCGATTGTGCCGCCAAGTATTGGCAAAAACATTGCCGTAAACCCGAACGCCCAAACTCGGTAGTTCGGTCCGTCCCGAACCTGCCCATTCCACAGTGGCGATAAAAGCGGGACGTCGTGCGGTACGCCGAAGATCTTCGACGCCAGTACGCTGTCGAAACGCATTTCCATTTCATGCGGCTCGCCTTTTTTTCGATACGCGGTCGTGAGCTTTTTGTACACCTTGGTGTAATTCCAAAAGGCCGTGGCGAATGCGGTGACGAAAAACAACATCCACAATGACGGCCCGCCGTAACCGTAGAAGACCGAAACCAGCTGCGGTATCACGCCTCCCACAAACAGCACCACGGGCAGAAGCAAAATAAGGGTCATGCGGCCAACGCCCATTTCGGCCTGACGGCTGCGAAGTGCGACCGACATGACACCCAAAGCGAACGCCCCTATCTCTACCGCGGCGCTTTCTGCAAGGAACAGCCAAACGCTGCCGCCGCCGAACAGAAATATGCTCGCGGCGACCTGCAGCGGTATTGCGAGCACGACGAACATAGCGACCGGGAGTGAGCCTGGGATCGTGTACCCATTCGCGAGAAAAAGCGAATACATTACGACCGGTGGGAACCCGGCGATCAGGATCACCGTCCAAAGATCCTCTCCGGGAAACATCACCGCGGCGGAAATTACAGAGAGTGTGGGAAGCAGAAGCAGATAGATGAAATGCGCCCACATTAACATGCGAATCGCAATTTGCATCGGATCTGGTTAGAAATTTAAAGCGATCTCTCCGCCGCTTTCGGTTACGGCGACGGTTCCCCCGTTCGCAAGTTTCCCGAAAAGGATCTCGTGCGCGAGCGGCTGCTTTATTTTGTCGTGGATAAGTCGCGACATCGGACGGGCGCCGTAACGGGCGTCGAAACCGTGTACGGCAAGCCATTCGCGCGCGGGCTCGGCCAGCTGTATCAAGACACGCTTTTCGGCAAGCTGGCCGTTGAGCTCATTGATAAATTTATCCACGATCAGTTTGATCACTTCGATATCGAGCGGTTTGAAGGGGACCCACGCGTCGAGGCGGTTTCTAAACTCCGGAGAAAATGTCCGTTCGATCACACCCTTTGCATTCCCTTTCGTATCCGAACTGTTTCGGAATCCCATGCCGCCGGATGACAATTCTTTCGCGCCCGCGTTCGTCGTCATTATCAATATGACATTTCGGAAATCGGCTTTCTTTCCGTTGTTGTCGGTCAGCGTTGCCGAGTCCATCACCTGAAGAAGCAGGTTGAAAAGATTAGGATGCGCCTTTTCGATCTCGTCCAAAACAAGCACGGCGTGCGGAGTGCGCATGATCGCCTCGGTCAGGAGTCCGCCTTGATCATACCCGACGTATCCGGGCGGCGCTCCGATCAAGCGTGATACGGTATGGGGCTCGGCGTATTCGCTCATGTCGAAGCGAATGAATTCGACGCCCAGGATATCAGCAAGCTGCTTGGCTACTTCAGTTTTTCCGACACCAGTCGGGCCGGAAAAAAGAAACGAGCCGACCGGTTTAGTTTCGTGCCCCAGGCCGGCGCGCGATATTTGGATCGCATCGACGATCCGGTCGATCGCTTCGCCCTGGCCAAAGATGAATTTTTTGATGTCCTGACGGAGGGACTTCAGCCGCTCCTTCTCATCCGCCACGACCGTCTTCGGCGGGATCTTTGCCATGCGCGCGATGGTGCTCTCGACCATCTGCACTGAGATCTTTTTTGGCCGACGCGATTCCGGCAAAAGCTTCACCGATGCGCCGACCTCGTCGATCACGTCGATCGCTTTATCGGGCAGGAACCTGTCGTTGATGTATTTCCCCGCAAGCTCGGACGCAACGCGAAGGGATTCGTTGGAATATCGAACGCCGTGGTGCGCCTCATAAAACTTTTTCAGGCCTTTCAAGATGGAAAACGTTTCGTCGACGGTCGGCTCGTTGATCTCTATCTTTTGAAATCGCCTTGCAAGTGCGCGGTCGCGGTCGAATGCCGCCTTGTATTCGGCGAAGGTCGTTGAACCGATACAGCGCAGTTCCCCGGCGGCCAAGGCCGGCTTCAAAATATTCGAAGCATCCATCGAGCCGCCCGAGACCGACCCGGCCCCGACGATCGTGTGGATCTCATCGATGAACAGGATCGCGTTGGTTTCTTTCTTAAGGTCGTTAATGATCGCTTTGAAACGCTGCTCGAAATCGCCGCGGTAACGGGTGCCGGCCAGCACGGCCCCCATGTCTAAAGCGAAAACCTTGGCGTCCTTCAAAACCTCGGGCACGTTACCCTGGCTGATCTTGAGCGCGAGGCCTTCGGCCAGAGCGGTTTTGCCGACGCCTGCCTCACCGACATAAAGCGGATTGTTTTTCTTGCGCCGACACAGGACCTGGATCGTCCGTTCGATCTCTGCTAAACGGCCGACGATCGGATCGATCTGGCCTTCGGCGGCACGCGCAACGAGTTCAACGGTAAAGCTTTCGAGCGGCTTGGCCGACGGCCCGGGCCCCATACCCGGGAATTCTTCTTCGTCGAAATCCATCGGGAACGGATCGCCGTGATCGACCTTAGAGATTCCGTGAGCGATGTAATTGAGGATATCGAGGCGGCTTACGTTTTGCTGCAGTAAAAGATAAACCGCATAGCTCTGTTCAGCCTGGTAAAAAGCGGCGAGTATGTTCCCGCCGT
>JAICPV010000262.1 GCA_025929655.1 Pyrinomonadaceae bacterium | reverse complement strand
CCTTCCGGGAGCGATCGCGTTGATCACTCCGGTGCTGGTCGGGTTCATTTTCGGTCCGGAAGTTCTGGGAGGCTTGCTGGCCGGTGTTACGGTATGTGGCGTTTTGATGGGAATTTTTCAAAACAACGCGGGCGGTGCCTGGGACAACGCTAAGAAATCATTCGAAAAAGGCGTGGAGATCAACGGGGAGATGGTCTACAAAGGATCCGAGCCGCACAAAGCGTCCGTTACGGGCGACACCGTCGGCGACCCGTTCAAAGACACCTCAGGCCCGTCGATGAATATCCTGATCAAGCTTATGTCGATCGTATCCCTGATCATTGCACCGTATATTTACGGTATAGGGCAATAGTTCGTACACATGTTCATTTATTGAAGGGCCGCTCAAAGAAGCGGTCCTTTTTTTCTGCCCGAAATACCCGAATAGCTTGACTATAGTCCCGATTCACGCGTACCGTATTCTGGTCCCTTAAAGTATGTCCACCCAACAACCGGCCAAGGCTTCATTCGGCCATTATCAGGTGCTTTCTCTCCTCGGTTCCGGAGGTATGGGCGAAGTGTATCTGGCTGACGACACGCGTCTTGGCAGGAAAGTCGCGATCAAATTCCTCAACGAAAAATACAGCAAGGACGAAGACCTACTTAATCGCTTCGTTCAGGAAGCAAAAGCGGCGTCGGCGCTGAATCACCCGAATCTGATCACCGTTTATGAGATCGGCGAACACGAAGGTTCGCATTACATTTCGACCGAATACATCGACGGGAAAACCCTTCGCGAACGGATGAAGGAACGCCTTTCGTTCGACGAAGCGCTTTCTATCGCGATTCAGACAGCCGAGGCGCTTTCCACCGCGCACCAAGCGGGCATTGTCCACCGCGACATCAAGCCTGAGAACATAATGGTGCGCCCGGACGGGTACGTGAAGGTGCTCGATTTCGGACTTGCAAAACTAACCGAACTAGTCGATTCCGGAGGGGAGGATCAAACAAAGAAACTCGTCAAGACGAATCCCGGGGTCGTGATGGGAACGGTTTCCTATATGTCGCCCGAACAGGCCCGCGGCAAGGCGACGGATGCGCGGTCAGATGTTTTCAGCTTCGGTGTCGTGATGTACGAAATGCTCACCGGCAAGATTCCCTTCACTGGCGAGACGATGACGGACACGCTTGCATCGGTGCTCAGCCATGAGCCGCAGCCGATCACGTCGCTCGCCCCGCATCTTCCCCGCGAGCTTCAGCGAATAGTTCAGAAGACGCTCAAGAAAAAACGCGACCAGCGTTATCAGTCAACACGCGACCTTCTGGTAGATCTGATGGATATGCGCGACGAGCTGCGGGTGGAAGCGAAGCTGGAACAAACGGCGGTTCCGAACCGCCCGGGCGAGGATTCCGGCAAAACGAGCGCTCCTCGTTTTTCGACAAGCTCCGGCCGCGGTACGCGAGATTCGATCCTTTTAACTGAATTTGAGAATACGACCGGCGAAGCAGTATTCGATCAAACGCTCAAAATGGCGCTTGCGTATTCGCTCGCGCAGTCCCCTTTCCTCGATATAGTTCCGGATTCCAAGGTCACACAGACTCTCCGCCTGATGGGCCGCAAGCCGAATGAGAAAGTGACAAAGGAGCTCGGCGAAGAGATCTGCATGCGGCAGAATCTCAAGGCGTTCATCACCGGCTCAATAACGAAATTCGGCGAGATCTACGTGCTGACGCTCGAAGCGATCAACGCCCGGAACAATGAAAGCCTCGGCCGAGAGTTCGAACAGGTGAATTCGCGCGAGGAAGTGCTGAACGCACTAACACGTGCAGCAACCGGCCTTCGTGAACGACTCGGAGAAAGCCTCAGTTCGATCGAAAAATTCAATGTGCCGAGCGAATCGATAACGACGTCTTCGCTCGAGGCGCTGAAGATATTCGTTCTCGGACGCGAGCAGATCGTGAACGGCAGGCAGTTCGAAGCGATCCCGTTTTACAAGAAGGCACTCGAATTAGATCCCGAATTTGCTTTGGCCTATACCGAGCTAGCCGTCGTTTATCGAAACACGGACCAATGGTCGCTCGCTGCCGAGATGACCAAGAAGGCGTATGAGCTTCGTGACGCTGTGAGCGAGAGCGAAAAGCTTCGCATCACTTACTACTTCCACAATTTCGTCAACGGCGAGCTGGACAAGGCGATCGACACGCTGGAGCTTTGGAGGAATACGTATCCGAACTTCGTCGTCTCATATGTCAGCCTTTCCGATTCGATGGAAAGGATCGGTCAGTCGGAGAAGGCGGTCGCATTCGCGCGCGAAGGCATTCGGATCGATCCGAACTACGCCACCATTTACATGAATCTGGTCGAGTCGCTCGTGTCGCTCGGCCGCTACGATGAAGCTAAAGAAACCTGTAAGCTGGCGTTTCAGCGCAGTTTGGACGGCACGTATTTTCACCTTTTCCCGCTGATGATCGCGTTCATCGAGAACGATCGGGAAGCGATTGAAACCGATCTGCGCTGGTTTGCGGGGCGTGACGATGAACATCTCGCCTTCGATGTTCAAGCCCGGGCGGCCGCCGTGAAAGGCCAGTGGCGAAAGGCTCAGGATTTTTCCCGGCGATCGGTCGATCTTGCGACGCACACTAATGCACTCGAAGTTGCCGGAAAATATGCGGCCGAACAGGCTGTTCGGATCGTTTTTTGGAGCTCGGCTACGGGGCTGCCAGACAAAAACGACGCAACGTTGCGATCGGTCTTGAAGGCACAGACCAACAAGGCCCTCAGCCTCGAAAAAGGGCAGATGGTGATCGTTACGAACGCTCTTGCCTTGGCCGTCGCGGGGCAATCAGATGAGGCCTCCGCTCTGCTGAACGGAATGATCGCCGACCGCCCGAAAGACACACTTCTCAAGCACCTTTGGGCCCCCACCATCCGGGCCGCACTCTGGCTGCAAGCGGGAAAACTTAAGGAGGCGGTCGAGGAACTTGAGATCACGGAACGCCTGGAAAAAGCGGGCGAGTTCATTCCGCAATACCTGCGCGGGCTGGCTTTGCTGAGGTTAAACCGAAATCTCGATGCAGCACGGGAGTTCGACAAGATCCTGAATTTTCGCGGCGAGGCGCCGCTTTCGTCCCTCTATCCGCTGGCCCACCTCGGAAAAGCCCGCGCTTTGAAAGACAAGGCTGAGTACGAAAAATTCCTCGATATGTGGAAGGACGCCGACAAGGACATGCCCGCGCTCGTCGCTGCAAGATCCGAATTTGAGGCCCTGTAAAATAATTACTGGAAATTGGATCCCGAAAAACCGCCGTTTGAACCGCCCGGAAAGTCCGCAATATCTTACCTTGCTTTTACATATTTGAAATCGTACGAAACCGTCCAGGTCTTACCTTCGTCGTTTGAAATTTCCGCGAACTGGCGGACCGTGCCGTCATCGTTTTTCGAGAACGTCAGGCGATGGAGCACTTTTTTGCCGTTCGGGTTCACCGTCTCCGCTTCGTACCGCATCGCGCCGTCCTTAAATGCCCCTGAATAGCGGAGAGCTCCGCCACCGCTGCCTATCCAAAACTGATACCACTTCTGCGTGCTCGCGTCGTAGTAGTTGATGCTTTTACCGTTTCCGCCTCCGCCGTTTGCGGTCCAGTTTTCCATGAGCGAACAGCCTTCGGCGAACGGTTCAATGACGTTTACGCCGGCCTTTTGTCCGTTCAGGGTCATCACGTCCCACTTGCCTATCCAGAAATCGAGCTGCCTTGATTCGGCCGAATATTTGCACGGCCTGAGCGCCCGGTCGACCGTGTCGCGCAATTTTGCGAATCGGGCGTCGCCGCGAATGTTCTCGAGGTCCGGGTCAGCCTCCATATTCGCCATGACACCGGGACCGGCCTTCACTGCCTTGTCCAGCCATTCGAATGCCTTATCGTTCTGCTTCAAACGTGAATATCCGCTGGCGATGTTATACATCGACGCGGGATTCTGTGCGATCGTCAGGTTCTTTTCAAAAGCCGCGATCGCCTGTTCGTATTTCCCCTGGAAGTGGTTGGACATTCCTAGCAGGTACCAGGCACGGCCGTTCGCGGGTTCTTGCTTTACAACATCGGCGAAGGCGGCGGCGGATTCCGCATATTTCCTTTGAACGTAAAGTTCGTTCGCCGCCTTCATTTTTTCTGATGGCTGGGCCGGTGTTTGGGCGAGCGAGAATTGCGAAAAGGAAAGCAGCGCAAATAAAATGGCGCAAAGAATACCGTAATTTTTCATTTTTTAACCCCGTTGGTTATTTCTTCCGTCTTGCTCGCGGCAAATCGTTTATGCATCCGCCAGCGGGCATCTATCTTCTTATAAAGGGCGACAAAGCTGCCCTTCGATACAAACTGCTTGCGATCCGTGCCGTCCTTTTTCGCGGTTG
>JAICPV010000395.1 GCA_025929655.1 Pyrinomonadaceae bacterium | reverse complement strand
TGCGCGTTGGTTCCCGGTCTCAACTCTACCAACGAAACCCTCAGATACCAGGCCGAGGTACCGCTTCCTCCGGGAGACGACGGCGTCCTTCGGCAGGCACGAGTAATAGATCATTGGGTCGCAAAAGGGGCAAAGATCCGGCACCTTTCGTACAAAACGGGACCGCCAAATGAAGTCGAGTATCGCGGGGGGAGGATAATGGCGTTTGCGATGACTCTTAGAGGATCTGCGCGTGCCGGAGAAAGCGCTCCGTATGGGTTTTATATTGTCGCCACTACGCCCTGCGTTCCAAAAGTGGAGTGAGGGTCCGGATTCGAGGAATAATTTTTTGAGTTGTGGTAATCTTTTATCTAAATTATGCGGAGGCCATCGCCCATTATAAGCAGAATGAATGGGACTAAGCTCGACGGAGTTTGAGCAGCGGCGAAACTTTGCCCCAACGGTCCCAAGCTTACGACGAGCTTGGGATTTTTGGTTTTTGAACTACTTTGCGATCTTTGCGGTTTTGCGGCTTTGCGTGAAATGCTGCTCCAGCTGACGAAGAGCGTAATCTAAAGTAAATATTCTAATGTCCGAAACTTTCGATTTGAAGAAAACTGTAAACCTGCCAAAGACAGATTTTGCGCAAAAGGCGAATCTGGGCCAGAGCGAGCCCGCGCGTTTGAAGAAATGGCAGGAAATGAAGCTGTACGAAAAGGTGATGGAGGCTCGCCGAGGCCGCGAAAAGTTCATCCTCCACGACGGGCCGCCATACGCGAACGCCGACATTCATATTGGCACCGCATTGAACAAGATCCTTAAGGATTTCGTCGTGAAAACGCGCTCGATGATGGGTTACGACGCGCCGTACGTTCCCGGCTACGATTGCCACGGACTGCCTATCGAAACGATCGTAGAAAAGAAGCTCGCCGAGAAAGGAAAGAACAAAGCCGACATCCCGGTCGCATCGTTCCGCCGTATTTGCCGCGAGCATGCGTCGACGGCGATGAACAACCAGACGCGGGACTTTCAGCGGCTCGGCATCCTCGGCGAGTGGGAAAACCCGTACCTGACAATGTCGCCGGAGTATGAATCCTCGACCGCGCGGCTGTTCGGCAAATTTCTCGAACGCGGTTTCGTTTATAAGGGCTTGCGCCCGGTCTATTGGTGCATCCATGATCAGACCGCGCTTGCGGAGGCGGAAGTCGAATACAAAGAACACACATCGCCGTCGGTTTACGTAAAGTTCCCGCTTAATTCTGATCCTGCTGAGATCGATCCGGCCTTGTCGGATAAGAACGTTTTCCTCGTTATTTGGACCACTACCCCTTGGACGCTGCCGGCGAATATGGGGATCACCGTGCATCCCGATTTCGATTATTCGGCGATCGAGGTTTCGGATGCAGAGGTTTTCATCGTTGCATCCGAGCTGGCGAAGTCGTTCTCGGAAACATGCGGTTTTGCCGAATACGAGGAGATCGCTCGTTTCAAAGGAGCGAAGATCGACCGCCTCGAAGCGAAACATGCATGGCTCGATCGGACATCGCTGATCATGAATGGCGAGCACGTGACTCTCGGCGAGGCTGACGCAGAGGTCGAGCTGGATGTGCGTTTCGAAAATAAATCGGCGAATAAGGCCGGTACCGGCTGCGTTCACACCGCGCCGGGACACGGTGCGGACGACTTTCATATCGGGAAGAAATACGGCCTTGAGATCTACAACCCCGTCGACGCCGCTGGAAATTTTATCCCCGAGGTGGAACATTTCGGCGGGATGAACATCTTCGACGCGAACCCGCAGATCGTCGAATTTCTTCGCGACTCCGGCGCGCTCTTGTTGAGCGAAAAATACCAGCACCGCTATCCGCATTGCTGGCGATGCAAGAACCCGGTCGTTTTTCGCGCAACGCCCCAGTGGTTCGTTTCTATGGACGAACAGTTTGGAGTTCCGCCTTCAGGCGGCTTGCCGTTGCGCGAAGCCGCACTCGAGGAGATCGCAAAAGTGAAATGGCATCCCGCCTGGGGCGAGAGCCGCATGGCGAACATGTTCAAAGGCAGGCCGGATTGGTGCGTATCGCGTCAGCGCTCATGGGGCGTTCCGATCCCGGTTTTTTATTGCAAAGGCTGCGACGAAGCGATCGCCGTCCCGGAGATCATCGATCACGTCGCCGGTATTTTTGCAAAAGAGACTGCGGACGCCTGGTATGTTCGCGAAGCGCTCGAACTATTGCCCGACGAATTCAAATGTCCGAAATGCGGCGCCGCCGAATTTCGGAAAGAGACCGACATCCTCGATGTTTGGTTCGATTCCGGTTCGAGCTGCGTCGCGGTTCTCGAGACCCGCGGCGACACACTGCGGTTCCCCGCCGACGTTTATCTTGAAGGCGGAGACCAATTCCGCGGCTGGTTCAATTCTTCCTTGAGCTGCGGCATCGCCGCACATGGCACAGCGCCATACAAACGGGTCGTCACGCACGGTTGGGTCGTCGACGGGGAAGGTAAAAAGCAGAGCAAATCGCTAGGCAACGTCACCGCTCCGCAAGAGATCATTAACAAATCGGGCGCTGAAATTCTTCGTCTTTGGGCGGCAGCTGTCGACTACACGGAGGATGTGCGATGCTCGGACGAGATCCTTTCGCGTGTCGTCGACGCCTACCGAAAGTTTCGGAACACGCTGCGCTACGCACTCGGAAATTTGAACGAATTTGATCTGAAAAACGATGCCGTCGCCGAGGACGAGATGATCGAGATCGACAGTTGGGCGTTGGCGAATCTCGATCTTGTTACTTCGGAAGTCCTAAACGGGTACGAGGCTTACGATTTTCAGGCGGCCTACAACGCTGTATACAATTTCTGCACGGTCACGCTGTCGGCACGCTATTTCGACATCATCAAGGACCGCCTTTATATTTACGCACCGAGGTCCGTCGAACGGCGGTCCGCGCAAACAGCGCTTTACCGGATAGCCGATTCCCTTTGCAGGCTGCTTTCGCCCATACTGGTTTTCACCGCTGACGAGGCGTGGGAAAATTTTCCGGGACAGACAGTAGCGTCTGTACATATCGCGGAATTTCCAAAAGTGAGCGAAACCGATAACGATGAATTCCT
>JAICPV010000180.1 GCA_025929655.1 Pyrinomonadaceae bacterium | reverse complement strand
TCCATTTATAACGAAATACGCGCCGATGCAGAGAGGATATTGAACGCGGTTGTCGTGGAGAATCTCGTCGACGCTCAGAGTTCAAGCTTCAGCTTGTCAAACGAGCAAGCTAAAGCTTGTACTCTGAACGCGCTCGCCTGGAACATCGAACGCGGCATTCAATTCGAAGGTATCCTCGACGCGTTACAAAGCCATCCCCAATTGAAAGAAAAAGATATTCTTCTGCTGACCGAGCTCGATCATGGTATGGCGCGGACGGGAAACCGCTTCGTCGCGCGCGACATCGCGAAAGAGCTGAATGTCAATTACGCCTTCGCGCCGGTTTACATCGCTCTTCAAAAGGGCAGCGGCGTCGAAGCGGAAATGGAAGGCGAGAACACTCTTTCGATCCACGGGTTGGGTATGTTTTCGAAATGGCCGATGCAAAATGCGCACGCGATCGCATTGCCGAACGGCAAAGATAAAATGTCGGGGAAGGAAAAGCGGCTCGGGCATCTGCGAGCGCTCGTTTCCGACGTCGTGCACCCGAACGGAACGTTCCGGGCCGTTACATTGCATCTTGACGTTCATTGCTCGCGCGAACATCGCCGACGGCAAATGAACATCGTTCTCGATCATCTGAACACGCTGCCCACGCTGCCGACGCTGATCGGCGGTGACTGGAACACCACAACCTTCAACGCTCAAACGGCGACACATGCAATCCTCGGTTACTGGCGGCGTGTGATGATGGGCGTAGGAAACGTAGCAAAAAATCATTTCCCGCATCCTGACCGCTATTTCGAGAAAGGTTTGTTTTCCGACGTCGAGATACGAGGTTACGAATACAAGAAATTCAACGAAGCGGGCGTCGGAACACTCCACTACCACATCGAAAGCATCGAAAAGAACACAAATCTTCGCGATTGGGTCCCTGAATGGTGCTTCAGATTCATCTTCTGGGCGGCCCGGCGGGTCGGCGGCGGAGTGTCAGTCAGGCTCGACTGGTTCGCAGGAAAAGGGATCGAACTAGCCGCAGATTCGACGCCAAAAACCATCGGGAACCTGACAACGATAGAAGGAATTCCACTTTCCGATCACGACGCGATCACGTTGGATTTTCGGCTAACCTAAAGTAAAATTCGAATTCGTCATTTGTGTCATGGTGACCGTTATGAATGTCAAAACATATCTGATATTCACGCTTGCAGCTGCGGTTTTCGCGTCGGCATGCGGGATAAACACAGTTACAAAAGCCGAGCTCGAAAACGTCAAGGCGGGAAACGTCATCACGTATCGGTATCGCAAAGGCGACAAGGAATGGTTTTACGCGGACAGGATCGTACGCATCGAAGGCGACAATATTTACTATAATGCCAGCAAAAACGAATCGACCAAGGGCAATGACAATCGGCTAAGGGATTTCGATACGACAAAAGAACTGTCAATGAAGAAGGCCGACCTGCTTAAATACGGGACCGAGCAGGGCGAGGAAAAAAAGAAGATAATTTGGATCGAGTAGCCAAAGACCGTCGACAGTGCAATACTGAAATTATGGAAGTAGCTTTTTGTCAAACGCTCAGCTTCAACGCCGAGCATTTCGAATTCGAAGCTGTTGCGCATGAGAACGGCAACGCCACGGTGATCAAGTTTCCGGTTGACGAGAAAAAAGTGTCTCCCGGCGACGTGACGGTCGTCGTTTCCGGAGAAGACATCGTTTTTCACGGGCTGATAGGCAAGATCGAGAACGGGTTCGCGTTCGCATCCGATCCAAAAGGTTCGCTGCTGCCCGCCGGCGTACAATAGGCTTGCACTTTTGCTTTTTTCCTTTTAACTTTTTACTTGATATTGGGGATGTAGCTCAGCTGGGAGAGCGCGGCGTTCGCAATGCCGAGGTCAGGGGTTCGATCCCCCTCATCTCCACCAGTTTTAAAAGACGCGTGCTTTTCGATGCAGCGCGTCTTTTCCATTTGTACGCGTATTACATTCCGACCGACGTCTTCTGGTTTACACTCTTTGAATGGACGTTTTCTGGGCAGAACTTACTTCATCGTTCCCCGACTCAAAGCAATTCGCCGTCATCATGATCCGCCTTTTGGGATCTGCAATTTTCGGCGCCGCGATCGGCTTCGAGCGCGAACATGCGGGCAAAAAGGCCGGCCTGCGAACGCACATGCTCGTCGCTAGCGGGACAACCGTCTTCGTGCTTGCGGGCCTGGGCAGCGGAATGGAGCACGATGCGATATCGCGCGTTATTCAGGGCATCATAACCGGAATCGGCTTCGTGGGCGCGGGCAGCATCTTAAAACGCGAAGACGATAAAAAGATCGAAGGTGTGACCACGTCGGCCGCGATCTGGATGGCAGCGGCCGTCGGCGTGGCCTGCGGCCTTGGTGCACTAGGTCTCGGTCTGATCGGTGTGGTCCTTAGCCTTATCGTTCTGCGTATCACGTTCTGGTTCGAGAACCGCGCCATGAAGACACAGCCTAAGAATTGACCGTCTCACGCGGGTGCGAGCCGTGCACGTTCAGAGCGATCATCAACAGAAGTGCGGTCCCGGTAGCCGCGATAACACCATAGAAACCGACAGTGTAATCGCCCCCGTAAATGTCGGCTAAGCGTCCGGTGATCATCCCTCCAACGACGGCCCCGAGTGTATCGCCGATAGTGATCACACCGAGTATTTTCGGATAATCGCGCTGTCCGAAAATATCTGCGACAAGTCTTTGAATCAGCACAAACGCTCCGCCATAACCGAGTCCGAACGGAACCAAAAACACGAATGCAGTTACCTCGTTCAAATTGAGCAACAGAAATGTCGAGCCGAACATGATCGCCGTGCAAAACAAGATGACGCGAACCGGTGGAAACTTATCGCTCAAAAATCCGAACAAAAACTTGCCCGCTACGCTAACGGCGAACAGTCCAGACAAAACGAAGGTGCTCTGCCACGGAGAAAATCCTATCTTTGCGGCCTGAAGTATAAGCTGCTGGCTTGTAACGAAGATCGGATAAAAGATCAACGCTGCACCGAAAGCGAATATCCAAAAGACCGGCGTGCGTATCGCTTCAGCGAATGTGTAGCCGTCGGCGGCTTCGTCCCGATGTCCCGCTTCGATTAGATCGTCGGACGTTTCAGGCCTGCTTCGGATCAACAGCATGATCAGAGGCGCAAGGATGAGCCAGATCAAAAGCGACACTAGCATCATCGCCGTGCGCCAGCCGAATCGTTCGATGAGCGGCGTTGCGATCGGCGGGATGATCACTCCACCGATACTGGTGCCCGTCAGCAGAATCCCCAACGCGGTTCCACGGCGCCCGACGAACCAGTTCGAAACCAAAACGACGCACGGCAAAACACCGACGAATCCGAGCGAAATGCCCATCAGGATCCGCGCAGCGTAAACAGCCCCCGCCGAATTCGCATTCGCGTGGAGGAGAAGTCCGCTGCCCAGGATACAGCAGCCCGCAAGCATCAGATTCCTGAGTGGGAATCTTGCTATTAACCAGCCTGCGAACGGCGAGATCAGACCGGAAAGCAGAAACGTTAAAGATGCTCCGAAAGCAATAAAACTTTCGGCATTCTCAGCAGCAACGGCGCCCGACGCAACTAAGTCTTCGCGGATGGATCTATAAAAAACAGGAATGCCGCCGATCGACAGGCCGTTACTCACGACCAAAGCGAGCGTCGCAACGGCCACGATCACCCAGCCGTAATAAAAACCCGTGCGGTTTTCGTTGGTCATTCTGAGGGGCGGGAATAGTTCGAAATGTAATGCGGCACCTCGATGCCTTCAGCTAAGCGCGAATCCCGGATCGGCGTGGCCGGCGATATCGTTAATGGTAATACACCAGCCCAAACGTGCATTGCGTAATCTTCTTCGTCATCCTTCGGATCGCCGGTGCGGATCTTCGCCGAGGCTTCTTCGATAGAGAGTTTTAAAACTGATGTCGCTTTCAATTCCAATTCCGTGGGCCACCGAACGTCGGCCCAGCGTCCGGGAACGATGTGTTCGGTGAAAGCTTCGAGCGCCCGATTTTTCTCGCCTGCATCTTCGACCAGTTGGGCCCTTCCGAGTATCACTACCGAACGATAATTGATCGAATGATGAAATGCCGAGCGTGCAAGAACTAAGCCATCGATCAGCGTTACCGTAACGCAGACTTCGATGCCCTTCGAAAGATTCCGCAGCATCCGGCTCGCGGACGAGCCGTGAACGTAGAGATCATCATCGATCCGCGCGAAACCGGTCGGAATCACGTAAGGCTGGCCGTCGACAACGAAGCCGACGTGGCATATGAAAGCTTCATCCAGGATCGCTTCGATCGTTTCGCGGTCGTATCGGCCGCGATCGGGAAGGCGTTTTACTTTCGTGCGTTGGGTTAAAGTCGATGCGTCGTTCATATCAATTGCCCCGGCCTTTAGGTAGGGGTCATATTTCGACAAAAGGATCGGGGCTTTAGCCCGAAGTTCGGCTAAAGCCGAGTTTGCTGGAGCACGGATACCCCGACCTAAAGGTCGGGGCAAATTATTTCGCGCTCATCCAGTTATCACCGACGCCGATCTCGGCAATGAGCGGTACGTCTAGGGTCGCGGCGTTTTCCATTTCGCGTTTGATGATCTCTGACACTCGGTCCACCTCGTTTTTCGGCGCTTCGAAAAGGAGTTCGTCGTGCACCTGCATGATCATCTTTGTTTCGAGGCCTTCTTTTGCAAGCGCCTTCGAAACGTTGATCATCGCGATCTTCACAATGTCGCTCGCTGTGCCCTGTATCGGCATATTGATCGCCTCTCGCTCGGCTCGTGAACGAACCGCGAAATTTCGGTCCTTGATCCCCGGAAAATATCTGCGGCGACCGAAAAGCGATGTGACATATCCCTTCTCCCGTGCTTCTTCGGGAATGCGGTCCATATAAGCGCGAATACCCTTGTACGTTTCGAAGTAATCGTCGATCACTTTTCGTGCTTCGGCTTTCGATATTCCAACACGCTGCGACAAACCGAACGCCTCGACAGCGTATGCGATGCCGAAATTCACGATCTTCGCAAGGCGCCGTTTGTCCTTTAGGTCCTTGCCGTCCTTCGCGCCGAAAACAAGGCGTGCGGTCTGAGCGTGAATGTCCTCGTTGTTCTGAAACGCTTCCTTCATAACAGGATCACGCGTGATGTGAGCGAGAATGCGAAGCTCGAGCTGCGAATAGTCGGCTGAAATAAGCTTGCAGCCTTGCTCTGCAATAAATGCTTTCCTGATCTCTTGTCCGAGTTCGGTGCGAACGGGAATGTTTTGCAAATTCGGTTCCGTAGAACTCAGCCGGCCGGTCACCGCAACTGCCTGGCTTAACACGCCGTGGATACGGCCATCGGTGTTCACCATTTTCGGCAAAGCGTCGGCGTACGTCGCACGGAGTTTATCAAGCTCGCGGTAATCGATGATCATCTGCGCGATCTCGAAATCCGCGGCCAGCTCGTTAAGAACGTCGCGGCTTGTGGAGATCTGCCCCGTCGCGGTTTTTCTGCCGGTCGCGATATTCAGTTCCTCAAAAACCTCACCGACCTGTTTCGGCGAGCCGATATTGAATTCCCGGCCGGCGATCGAGTAGATGTTCTTTTGAAGTTGCTCGAGTTCCTTACAAATAAACTCGGAGAACTTTTTTAGCGCGGCCGTATCAACCTTCAT
>JAICPV010000116.1 GCA_025929655.1 Pyrinomonadaceae bacterium | reverse complement strand
GGTCCGCAGCATTCTGAAGATTGTTTATCACGACCCCGCGCGCGAATCTGTAGCTCGCTTCGGTTATCAGAGTCAGAAGTCACGTGGTGCGGCGAATACTTGCGCGGTCGAAATAAGCCACTTCGAGCAAAACATTCGTCGTTTTATTGGTGATCGACGAATCGAGCCCACCCATCACGCCGCCCACCGCCACGGGCTTTTCAGCGTCGCAGATCAATAACATCGAACTGTCGAGTTCGCGTTCAGCCTCGTCGAGCGTTGTGATCTTTTCGCCTTTTCGGGCAGTGCGGACAACGATCCGGTTTTGGGCAAGCTTATCAAGGTCGAACGCGTGCATTGGCTGGCCGAGCTCGAGCATTACATAGTTTGTGATGTCGGCGACATTATTGATCGAGCGTTCGCCGAGTGCTTCGAGGCGTTTTACAAGCCAATCCGGCGACGGACCGATCTTAACGCCGCGAATGATTCTGGCGGTGAATCGATAGCAGTGTTCGGGATTCTCGATTTTTACGATATCCGGAGCCAAGACTATTGGGAGCGGTATGTCTATTTCTTCTCCGACTCTCTGTCTCTCGGCGGTTAAATCGTTTCCTGTAACAACCCGTAGTTCACGCGCGACGCCCAGATGCGACAGGCAATCAGGCCGATTCGATGTCAGATCGATATCGATCACGAAATCGTCCCCGTGTGGATGCACGCCATCCACCGCCAATCCGACACGCGTCAGCTGTGCCGCCGTTTCTTCGACGGACAGGTCGATATCGATCAGATTTTTTAGCCAGTTGTAACTGATGTTCATGTTTTGCTACTTTCGAGTCTGTTTCCCCATTTATCGGTTTCGCACCCGCATTGCGAACATGTCGAACCACCCCAAAGAGCTTGTCTGGTGGACGTCGGAATTCTTAACTGACCATGAGTTAACCCGTGACCGCAATCGGGACAAACCTTGGGTGTAAGATTGATTCCCCAACGTCCTTTCTGCCGGATCGTGCTGACGATTACTAAAGTGGAAAGCACGAGTAATAAAAAACCAATAATCCACCAAATGCTCACGTAAATTGCTCCAAAAACCGCACATTGTTTTCAAACATGTGCCGGATGTCGTCGATCTCGTAGACGAGGGCGGCCATGCGTTCGAGGCCGAAGCCGAAGGCGAAACCGGAATATACTGCCGGGTCGATGTTGCACGCTCGAAGCACGTTCGGATGCACCATTCCTGACCCGCCGAGCTCGATCCAGCCGGAGCCTTTGCACGGGCGGCAGCGTTCGCCATCGACCTTGCCGCTGCCATGGCAGACGAAGCACGAAAAATCGAACTCCGCCGAAGGTTCGGTGAAAGGGAAATAAGACGGGCGAAATCGCGTCCGTGTATCTTTGTCGAATAGCCGCTGCAGCCATTCGGTGACCGTCCCCTTAAGGTGGGCCATCGTGATGCCTTTGTCGACGCAGAGGCCTTCGAGCTGGTGGAACATCGGCGTGTGCGTCATGTCCGGCGTGTCGCGGCGATAGACTCGGCCGGGTGCGAGGATCCGGATCGGCGCACCGCGGCGTTCCATCGCGCGGATCTGCACGGTCGATGTTTGCGACCGTAAAGCAAAACCGTCGGTCGTATAGAACGTATCCTGCGATTCTCGCGCGGGATGCCCTTCGGGAATGTTCAGAGCGTCGAAATTGTAGTAATCAGTTTCGATCTCGCGGTCGTCTTCGATCGTATAGCCCATCGAGACGAAGATGTCCTCGATCTTTTCGCGGACGATGGTGATCGGGTGCAGATGTCCGGTTCTAGGCCGACGTCCCGGGATAGTAACGTCAAGCCGCTCAGCTTCTGTCTTCGCTTTCGAAATTCGATCTTTTAACTTCGTTTCCGTCTCGGCGATCTTGGAAACGATCTTATTCTCAACGGACTGAACCAACTGCCCGAATTCTGCCCGTTTTTCGGCCGCGACCTTTCCGATCAGCTTCTTCGCCGACACGATCGCAGATCTCTTACCAGTATGGCGGACCTTCAAATCGTTCAGGATGCGCAGAAACTCTTCCGCTTTCGACGGATCGGCGCGTTCAAGGTCCAGTTCGCCAATTTGGGCAAACTCCCGCTCGAACTCATTTCCCGCGGCCTCAACCTGTATCGTCTCGTCAGACATAAATAGCAAGGATACCGAAAGCGGCAAATATTTTACAGTTTGGAGTTTATGTTTTGGGAAAGTGGTGGATAGCTTTCTTGCGTCTTTGCGTGAGACAACCGCCTTTTCACGCAAAGACGCAAAGTACGCAAAGAAGCGTACTACCGATTGGTTAAGCATAATCGACCGTGGTTTTTCGGCATTGTTTCCGTTTTGATATCATCAATGCGAACTTTGAATTATGAAGGCAATCGTTAAAAGCAAAGCGGAACCGGGGTTGTGGATCGAGGACGTGCCGGAACCGGAAACGGGCATCAATGACGTGATGATCCGCGTAAAAAAGGGCGGCATCTGCGGCACCGACCTGCATATTTACAACTGGGACGCATGGGCACAAAGTACGATCAAGGTGCCGACCACAATAGGACACGAGTTCGTCGGCGAGATCGTCGATGTGGGTTCAAACGTCGTCGATTTTGCGGCAGGCGACATCGTGAGTGTCGAGGGCCATCTCGTCTGCGGCCGCTGCCGAAACTGCATGGCCGGTCGCCGAGCGTTGTGCGCAAATACCCGGGGCGTCGGCGTGAACACGAACGGCGGATTTGCCGAATACATCTCTGTTCCGTACACAAACATCTGGAAACACAAGCCTGGGATCGATCTGGAGGTCGCCGCAATTTTTGATCCTTTCGGAAACGCTGTTCATACCGCACTTGCGTTCGAAGTTTTCGGTGAAGACGTTCTTATCACAGGAGCCGGCCCGATCGGAATAATGGCAGCATCTGTGGCGAAGCATGCCGGAGCACGAAAGATCGTTATCACGGACGTTAATCCCTTTCGGCTGGAACTTGCAGAAAAAATGGGCGCGGTCACCAGGGCGGTTGACGTGAGCAAAACCCCTATCAAGGATGTTCAGAAAGAGCTTGGGATGAAGGAAGGCTTCGACGTCGGATTCGAGATGTCGGGCGTGCCGGCGGCATTCAAGGACATGCTCGACAATATGTTCCACGGCGGCAAGATCGCGTTTCTGGGGATCCCCGGCGAGCCGTTCGCCATCGACTGGAAGACCGTCATCTTCAACATGATCACGATCAAAGGCATTTACGGTCGGCAAATGTACGAAACCTGGTACCAAATGAGCGTGCTGCTGGAAACCGGCGTCGATATCTCGCCCGTGATCACGCATCGGTATTCGTATAATGATTTTGAAAAGGGTTTCGCGGCGATCAAAGAGGGGAATTGCGGAAAAGTCGTATTGGATTTTGAAGAAATCTGACAGCGTGATTAGTTTAGACAGTCCAAATTGGGTTGAACTTCAAGATGCTTACGGTTCTGCGGAACGCGTCCCGGTTCTATTGAGGCGACTTTATACAGATCCAAATGACCAAGACGCTCTCAACGATGCCTGGAGCTCACTTTGTCATCAGGGCACAATTTATTCGGCTAGTATCGCGGCGATGCCGCATCTGGTTAGCGTTGTCGCCAATTCCACATTGAGAGATCGGCTTGGACCGTTAATATTAGTTGGCGGAATCGCTGAAAGTCTTGGGATGCCCGGCGAAACACTTGAGGCGGACGAACCCTTCGAAGAATATAGAAGGAAAGCTGTCGAACTTTTATCTGAGTCGATCAAATACGCCAGCTTGATGGACGATGAGTTAAGGCATGCAGTGAGCTCGCTTGCCGCGCTATTGGGGGCTTCGAAGCTTGCGAAAATACTTTCAAATCTCGATTGTGGCGTTGAATGTCCTAATTGTGGCATCAATATCGATCTCTTAACTTCCGATGCTTTCGCATAATACTAATAGAGATATGTACGGCAAATTCAAACAGCATTTAGAAAATACGATCAACGAAATCCGCGAGGCTGGTTTGTACAAATCCGAACGCGTGATCGAAGGGCCGCAGGACGCCCGGATCGAGGTGAATGGGCGCGAGGTCCTTAACCTGTGCGCCAATAATTATCTCGGTCTGAGCGATCACCCGGCGATAGTTGAAGCGGCGCGGATGGCGTTGGATGAATGGGGCTATGGACTCTCGTCCGTACGCTTTATCTGCGGGACGCAGGCGATCCACAAGGAGCTTGAACGCAAGATCAGCGAATTCCTCGGCACCGAGGACACGATCCTCTATACGAGTTGTTTCGACGCGAACGGCGGGCTGTTTGAGACCCTATTAGGCGATGAAGATGCGATCATTTCCGACGAACTAAACCATGCCAGCATTATCGACGGTGTTCGGCTTTGTAAGGCCCAACGGTTTCGTTATAAGAACAGCGACATGGCGGACCTCGAGGCGAAGCTCGAAGAGGCGAAATCGGCACGGTTCAAGATGATCGCCACCGACGGCGTTTTCTCGATGGACGGTTACATCGCCAAGCTCCCGCAGATCTGCGACCTCGCCGAGAAGCACGACGCTATAGTGATGGTGGACGATTCGCACGCCGTCGGCTTCATGGGCAAAACCGGCCGCGGCACGCACGAGCATCACAACGTGATGGACCGCATCGACGTGATCACAGGTACGCTCGGCAAAGCACTTGGCGGAGCAAGCGGCGGCTACACGAGTGGTAAGAAGGAAATGATCGAACTATTGCGTCAGCGTTCGCGCCCGTATCTGTTTTCAAACTCTGTCGCACCGCCAATCGTTGCGGCTTCGATCGCCGCTATCGACTTTCTGACGTCGTCGACCGAACTTCGCGACAAGCTGATGGAGAATACTTGGTATTTCCGCGAAAAGATCACTGGAATTGGCTTGGAGGTCCTGCCCGGCGAGCACCCGATCGTGCCGGTGATGTTCGGCGATGCAATGCCGGCCGTGAAGATGGCAGAGAAGTTATTGGAGAAGGGCGTTTATGTAATTCCGTTTTCGTTTCCTGTCGTACCGAAAGGAAAGGCGCGGATCCGGACGCAGGTTTCCGCGGCGCATTCGAAAGAAGATCTGGATTTCGCTATCGAGAAATTTGCGGAAGCGAAGAAAGAGCTTTCGATCGGAAACAATTTAGCCGCAGATTCACGCGGATAGCGCAGATCAGATCATTGTCATCCGCGTTCATCCGCGGCTTTATTAATTTCAAATGATCAGGCGTTTGCCTGTACTTGATTGCCGATAGCGTCCTTTGCCTGGCCGGCGATCATCGCGAAAGTCTCCGGCTGTTTCACCGCGATGTCCGCAAGCGATTTTCGGTCAAGCTCTATTCCCGCCAATTTTAGTCCGTGCACGAACTGCGAGTATTTGATGTCGTTCAGGCGGCAAGCCGCGTTGATGCGGACGATCCACAGTTTTCTGAAATCCCGCTTCTTCAGCTTTCGGCCGGTGTACGCGAAATTCAGCGCGCGCTCGACCGACTCCTTCGCCGAACGGTAAAGTTTCGACTTGGTTCCACGATAGCCTTTTGCCAAGGCCAATATCTTTTTGCGTTTCTCTAGACGCTTATTTCCACGTTTTGCTCTAGGCATAATTCCTCCAATGCGGAATTCAGAATGCGGAATGCGGAATTACGAATTCCACGCAGTCACTAAACAATCCAAAATCCGAAATCAAAAATCTAAAATTGCTTAGTCTCTTCCGTACGGCAGCATTTTCTCTACACGTTTCTGGTCGCCTTCGCTGACTAGGACGTCAATATCGAGTATGCGTTTCCGTTTGTTCGTTTTCTTTGTCAGAATGTGGCGCGCGTGGCTGTGCCCGCGTTTGAACTTACCGCTTGCGGTCGAACGGAAACGCTTAGCTGCACCCTTGTGTGTTTTAAGTTTTGGCATAATTGCTCTCCTTAGGTATTTCAGGCTGTTAGCCTGAAGCGACAGACTAACAGTCTGTCGTACATTAAAAAATATCGTCTTCGTCGTCGCGTGCCGGCTTCTTTTCTTCGTCCCGTTTCACGCGCTCGGCCTTCTCCTTCTTTCTTTCGGGCTCGCCGTTCGACGGTGTGGAAACGTGTTGAGCCTTTTTCACATCCGCTTTGCCTTTCTTAGGCAAAAAGATCGTGAACATCTGGTAGCCTTCCATTTTGGGAGCCACCTCAACGTCCGCGATGTCACTGAGATCACCCGTGAGCCGCTGAAGGATCTTGGCGCCAAGCTCGCGGTGTGTCATTTCGCGTCCACGGAATGCGATCGCGGCGCGAACTTTATCGCCCTCTTCCAGCCATTCCCTGGCGTGCTCCATCCGATACTTGTAGTCATGATCGTCGGTACCCGGGCGAAACTTGATCTCTTTGACCTGAACGGTCACTTGTTTCTTTTTCGCATCGTGAGCGCGTTTCTTTTGTTCGTAAAGAAACTTGCCGTAGTCGATCAGCTTGCAAACCGGCGGCTGAGCCTTCGGCGCGATCTCTACGAGGTCGATTCCGCGACGACGGGCCTCCTGGATCGCGTCGCGCGTGTCCATCACACCAAGCAATTCACCGTCTTCGGTCACTACTCGAACAGAAGGAACTCTGATCCTCTCATTCGTGCGGTGCAGCGGCTCGCGCTGCCGCGGCCTGAAATTACGTCCACCAAATCTTCTAGCGATATTTGCCTCCTGTGTCAGAACCGGGAACGGTAGTGACCGGGTCCGGTTTTACCATCTCAAACCCTGATGCTGTCGCAAACCCGGTCACTACCGTTCCCGGTAATGACAGATCAAAGCGCACGCGTCAGTTTCTGCTGCGTGATCATTTCCTTGAATTCAGCCAAGGACATCGCGCCGATATCACCTTGCTTTCGTTCGCGAACGGCAACCTTGTTTTCTTCCAATTCCTTGTCGCCAAGGACCAGCATGTAAGGTACTTTTTGCAATTGCGCCTCGCGAATCTTCGCACCGATCTTATCGGATTTCAAATTAGATTC
>JAICPV010000173.1 GCA_025929655.1 Pyrinomonadaceae bacterium | reverse complement strand
TTCGACGGCGTGATGCTCGACGTCGAGTCCAGTCCAGCAAGCGAAGCTGAATTCCAATCGCTGATCTCCCACCACGAATGCATGCGGAACAGCCTGCCGTCGTCGATCAAACTCGGCACCGCACTCAGCGCATTCTGGGACGACGATAGTGTGACTTATCCGACAGTTGGAGGAACGCTAAAGCCCGCCGCACATCACATCATCGACCTCGACCTCGACAGCGTCGTCATCATGGGCTACCGCGACACGGCGGGCACCGCGACCTGCCCAACCAGCGACGGCATCATCTGTCTGGACACGAACGAAATAGCATACGCAACAACAACGGGAAGGCCCGGCCTGGTTCTAGCCGGGCTCGAAACGATCTCGGGTCAGCCTGATAACGTCACATTCTTTGAAGAAGGGCAGTCGGTGATGGATTCCGAATCAGCCATCGTTGCCGCGCATTTCGCGTCCAGCAGCGGCTTCGGCGGCTTCGCGATCCATAACTATATGGCCGCCTACCTCAGCGGTGCCGCCGGCTGGCCGGCCACGCCGCCCGCGCCGGATATGAATGTTAGTAACGGTAACGCCTCGATCCCGGACGGGTTTCCGGTGCCGGAAAATTTCGGAACAACCGGCACGACCTTCGGCACGGTCACACGTGAGTGGACAATAACCAACCTCGGCAGCAACTCGCTCCTGAATCTGGACGGCACGCCCGCGGTGCAGATCACGGGCGCGCATGCGGGCGACTTTACGGTGACGCTTCAGCCCGCTTCGACCTCGCTTTCATTCGCTCAGGAGACCATTTTCAGAGTGACGTTCGATCCCACGGCTGCGGGAACGCGGACCGCGACCGTCGAGATCCCAAATAACGATCCCGACGAGGACCCGTATAACTTTGACCTGCAGGGCGAGGCGGTAACTGCTCCGCCGCCGACCTTAGGCACGTACGCGGACACGCAGGTAACGCTAAGCGGAAACACGACGATCACGCCGAGCGCGACGCCGACCGATACGAATACGATAAGCGTCTCGGCTCCGCCCGAGCTGATCGGAAAGATCACGGCAGACAGGGACATTGTTCGCATAACGAACGCACACCCGGCAAAGCTTCCGGCGGGAGTGTATCCGGTCGTCATAACAGCAACCGGTTACGGTGGAATGACATCAACCAGCTTCAACCTGACTATTAACGCGCAACCGTGCGCGTACACGAGCGATTTTACGACTGCACCCGACATCTCCAGCGCAAACTCGCAGAGCGGCGCGGTAGTGGGTGATTTCAACGGCGACGGAAATCAGGACATAGCTCTGGTTTTGTCAGTGTCCGACCGCGTTGCGATCTATCATGGAGACGGAGCCTCTGGTTTCACGTTCTCAGGCTCGTACGTCGATGTCGGTGATTCGCCTCAGGGCGCCGCTGTTGGAAACTTCAATAATGATGGATTGCAGGACATCGTGGTGACGAACCGCGAGTCCGACAACGTTTCCATCATTTTTGGATCCAGTTTGGCCGCATACTCCTCGTTTGCAGTCACCGTTGGCGATGACCCGCGATCCGTTGCGATCGGAGATTTTAACAACGACGGCAACCAGGACTTTGCAGCTGCCAATGCTGCTTCGGGAACGGTGTCCATCCGCAATGGCGACGGGTTCGGCGGGTTTTCGGGAACCACAAATGTCTCCGTCGGCGTCTCCCCGCTGTCAGTAGCGGTTGGCGATTTCAATAACGACGGAAACCACGACTTAGTGACTGCCAACAACAATTCGAATACGGCTTCGATCCGTCTCGGCGACGGAGCCGGGAACTTCAGCGGCACAACAAACCTAAGTATTGTTAGCAGCCCATTGTCCGTTGCGGTCGGTGATTTCAACGGTGACGGCAATAAGGACATCGCCGTTTCCGGCTCGAGTTCGGTTTCGATTCGCAATGGCGATGGGCTTGGCGGTTTCAGCGGCACGACCGAGGTTCCGGTCAATGCAACACCACATTCAGTTGTTGTTGGCGACTTCAACGGCGACGGCAAGCAAGATCTCGCTTCGACATCGACCGGTTCCGACACGGTTTCCATTCGGCACGGCGACGGGCTTGGTGGATTCGGGGGGACATTGGATGTCGCGGTTGGAGTTGATCCGATTGCGGTGACGGTCGGCGACTTCAACGAAGATGGCCGGCAGGATTTCGCGACGGCCAACTCCGGCGTTGCTTCGGCGTCTGTGCAACTTGGAACCTGCGCCGAGCCGGAGATGAATGTAACGGGCAACAGCGTTACCATCGCGGATGGCGACAGCGTGCCTTCGCCGGCCGATCACACCGATTTCGGCAGTGCCGTGGTTTCCGGACCCGGCACCACTGTAGTACGGACGTTCACGATCTTAAACACCGGCACGTCGAATCTTGTTCTCGGCGCTCCTGCGGTGACCATTAGCGGTGCCAATTCGGGAGATTTTGCGGTGACGGCTGCACCCACATCTCCTATCAGCGGGCCCAACGGTTCGACGACGTTGCAGGTCACGTTTGATCCTTCGGCGACCGGAACCCGAACCGCGACGGTCTCGATCTCCAGCAACGATGCGGATGAGGGAACTTACGATTTCGCGATCCAGGGCAACGGCACGCAGAACGCGCCGGTTCTCACGGCCGATAACACATCGGTAGATTATACGACCGGCCAGCCGGCCGTGCTTGTTGCAGGCGCCGCGTCGACGATTCAGGACCCGGATTCGGCGAATTTCGACGGCGGCGTTTTCACTGCACAGATCAACTCAAATGCGAACACGGGCGACGTACTGAACATCAACAATGGTCCTGTGCTGATCAGCGGCGGCAACGCTGTTGTCAACGGTACAAATGTCGGGACCGCGTCGTACAACAGCGGGACCTTTACATTGACCGTCAACTTGAACTCGAGCGCCACCCCTGTAAGGCTAACTGAACTTCTTCGAGCGGTCACTTTTTCCGCAACAGCATCGAATCTCACGCGAAACGTCTCGTTTACGGTCTCGGATGGTGATGGTGGAACGAGCGCTTCCGACTCCGTTTCAGTCAACGTCACGATCGGTACGACCTTATCGGTGAACGACGCCGTACTGGCAGAGCCCGCTGCACCGAACACGCGCGATATGACGTTCACGGTAGCGTTGTCGCAGGCGGCGGCCGGCGCAGTTTCTGTGAATTTCCAAACTTCGAACGGCACGGCTTCGGCGGGAACCTGCGGATCCGGTGGCGATTACACTTCGACAAGCGGTACAGTTAACTTCGTCACGGGAGAACAGGTGAAAACGATCAATGTTCCAGTCTGTTCCGACGCAGATGGCGGCGAAGCGGATGAAACATTCACCGTCACCCTTTCAAGTCCGGCGGGCGCCGGAATTGCCGACGACACGGCGACAGGAACGATCGCGGCGGCGAATCCGGCGGGCTCGCTCGTGATAAGCGAGATGCGAACGTCCGGCCCCGGCGGCGCAGGCGACGACTTCATTGAGTTGGCCAACAATTCGGGTTCGGCGCATGTTGTTGCGGCCTCGGACGCGTCAGCGGGTTACGGCGTATTCAAGATGGGTGCAGACTGTAATGCAACCCCAATTTTAATAGGTGTCATTCCGAACGGGACAAATATTCCCGCGGGCGGGCATTACCTGATGACGGGAAGTCAGTATTCGCTCGCAAATTATGGAGGTACCGGAGCTGCTGCAGGTGACCTAACACTCACCGCCGACATCGAAAATGACCGGAACGTCGCGATCTTTACGACCGCGAATATAGCAAATCTTTCTAGCGTCAACAGGCTGGATGCCGTCGGCTTCGGGCTGAACACTGGTGGCGCCTGCAATCTTCTTCGCGAAGGAAGCACGCTCGGTCCCGTTTCGGGTTCCATACTGCAATACTCGTTCGTTCGCGACCAGTGCGCCTTTGCGTTCCCATCATGCAGCACGAACGGCATTTTCAAGGATACTAACACCAACGCGGACGATTTTCGTTTCATGGACACCCTGGCAACTACCGTCGGCGGTGTGGGACAGCAGCTCGGTGCTCCGGGGCCGGAGAACCGTAATAATCCCGTCAGCGCGGGAGCCAGTTCACTCTTGCTTCTCGATAGTTCGGTTTCCGCAAACGCCGCGCCGAATCAGTTCAGAGACACTTCATCTGATCCGGGCAACAATTCGACATTCGGAACCTATACGTTCCGTCGGCGGTTTTTCAACACGTCCGGCACGGACATTACGCGGCTGCGATTTCGCATAGTCGAAATGACCACGGCGCCTTCCGGTACGTTCGCGGACCTTCGGCTGCGCACGATTGGGTTAAATCCTGGTGTTTTTCCGGTAAACGACTCCGCGACCTGTGTTGCGTCAACCGGATCTCCTTCGACGCCTTGCAGCGTCGTCGTGCAGGGCACAACTCACGAACAACCTCCGGTACAGGTCGAGGGCGGCGGAATTAATTCGACGGCCACGGTTGTACTGGGATCGCCGCTTACCAGCGGAGCGTCGCTCAATCTGCAGTTCCTCTTCGGCGTCGAGCAGGACGGGCCGTTCAATGTTTGCTTCGTTATTGAGTCGCTCCCGCAGGGGTCGACAACCCATTGCATCAGCGGGAACGGCTTCGGGCCTGATATCTCGGTCGAAGATCCGAACAGCAATGTTCTGACGGACAACACCGGAACCGTTGATCTGGGAACGCAGAATGTCGGCTCCTCCGGCAGCGCGCAGACGTTCACGGTGCGCAACGTCGGCGATCAGACGCTCGGGGTGAACACCAACATCACAGTCGACGGCGCGAACGCATCCGAGTTCGTCGTGAACAATGCGGGAATGAGCCCGGTCGTCGGCCCGGGCGGACACACGGCATTCACCGTTACGTTCACGCCGGCCGGAACCGGCCTGAGAACCGCGGCGTTACATATCGCCAGCAACGATCCGGACGAGCCCGTCGTCGACATCAATCTTACCGGCACCGGGCAGGCCGCGCCTACTCCGACACCGAGCCCATCACCGACGCCGAGCCCATCACCGACGCCGGGAGCGTCGATCGTCGTTGATTCTCTCGCGGACAACACCACTGTCGACGGGCAGTGTACGCTGCGCGAGGCGGTGACTGCTGCAAATACCAATACCGGCGGAGACTGTGCCGCCGGAAGCGGTGCGGACACGATCACGTTCGATCCAGGATTGTTTGCTCCGGGTTTCAGGAGCGCGGAAGGCTCGTTGCCGGCGATCCTGCTCGGCGGGACAGAGATCGCGATCAATAGTGACATAACCATCGACGGGCCGGGAGCGGATGAGCTTGCCGTATCCGGCGGCGGTTCGAGCCGGATCTTCAGCATTAGCGGTGCGACCGTCGAGATAAACGGTTTGACCCTGACACTCGGCAATGGCCCGGGCGGCGGCGGAGCGATCTATGCGCTCGGCGGTGCTGTTACGGTGGCAGATGTCTATTTCTTTGACAACTCAACCAATGGACCCGGCGGCGGCGTGGCATTTGACGCCAGCGGCACCCATACAGTTCGAAACTCCACGTTTTCGTCAAACGATGCGGCCGGGGGAGGCGGGGTGTTCGTAGGATTGGGAGCCACTGCAAACGTTCAGAACTCCACCATGTCCGGGAACTCCGTTTCCTCTTTAGGAGGCGGCATTTTGAACAATGGGGTGCTGAACCTTTCCAATTCGACGGTTACCGCGAACATTTCTGGCGGGTCCGGAGGCGGTCTTGTAAACGCCGGGACGACGAACCTTTATAGCTCGATATTGGCTGCAAACAGTGCGCCGACTTTCCCGGAGATAAACACGAGCGGGGTGTTCGTTTCCTTAGGCTATAACCTTGTGG
>JAICPV010000358.1 GCA_025929655.1 Pyrinomonadaceae bacterium | reverse complement strand
GCTGGATCGGCGAAGATCTTCTTCATAGCTTTGTTCCGCTCTGCTTCTGATTTGAATTCCACCGCGGCATAAATAACCGTTTCGCCCGGCTTGAGTTTCAGGCTTTTTGGGAACGGAATCACACCCATCGCCTCGGGATCCCAAAGGACATATTCCCGATAGCGCAGTGCGCCGTGTTTCATAAATACCTTTCCTGCCGAGGCTGCGATCTTTTTATAGGCCGCAAGATTTTCTTCCCTTATCGGCAGCAAATAAACGTCCGCGTATTTTGGCATATGGTTACCTGAGTCTCTCGAAGTGCGGAGTCAACAGCGGCTTGAAAGCGTCCCTGTAATAATAGGCGAGGAAAATGTTTCCGGCCGCAAGAAAAAGCCCGGGCCCGACACCCGAAGGGGCAAGGAACAAATGCGTCAGCACGATGTTGATGATCACCGGTGATATTATGACCATCGCCAAAGGAACGAAGCGTCCGATGAGTAGCAGAAAACCGCACACCAACTCCGTCACTTTGAGCAGGATCATGAAGTAACCGGATGCTGCGAGCCCTTCGTTGAAACTTTTCAAAGGACCGTCCGGAATCTCCGGCATCGTGAACATCCCCATCACTATTAGGAAATAAGTGATCGAAGACATTATTAACAGCAACCCCATCAGTGTACGTACGATGACCATCGCGATCTTCATTTTCGTGCTCCTTGATAATTGGTTCTATACGGCGTCGCGATCAATTGCGCCGCGCCGGTTTCGAAACGAACGGACGATCAATAAAAGGCATTGATCCATTTGAAGGCCGAATCAATATCTTATGTGTGGAGGAAGTTATTTCGGCCGTGCTCTTTCGCTCGTCAATCGATGCGCTCAGGCCGATGCCGAGCGGTCTTTTTCGCCTTCCCCTTTGTGCTTCACGACGTAGGAATTAAGTTCTGTGACTTTCCCATCGCGAAAACGATAAAAATCGACGTAGGAATATTTCCCATCTACGCCTTTCTCATCTTTCATCGTCATATCGCCACGGCACGCAACCGAATCTCCCTCGGCGATGATCTCGTCAACGGTGAATCTCGGCGGCTCCGTTCCTTCCATCTGCGACATCCATTCGCGAATCGCCGTTTTCCCTTCTTTCCGGGTTTCGCCGACCATGCTCCAAACCACATCGTCAGTACACTGCTCTAGAAAACCTTCAGTATTCCCTTTTGTAAACGATTCGTTGATCTTTTCTACGATCTGCTTGTTAGTTTCTGACATTTCCAGCCTCCTTGTTTTTATCTTTCATCTACGTTTATCAACCAATTGATCCCAAACTTATCAACAAAACTCCCAAAATATCCGCCCCAAAATGCGTCCGCCATCGGCATCTGAACTTCGCCGCCGGCCGACAGAGCGTTAAATAGCCGGTCCGCTTCCTCGCGCGAGTCAGGACCGACGGCGATCGTTACGTTGTTCCCGACGCTTAACGCCGGACCCAATCCTTTAACCGAATCGGACGCCATTATCACGTTACCCTCCGAAATGGGCAATGCCATGTGCATTACCTTCTCCTTATCTGCATCGGACAGTTTGAAATCGCCCTCGTCACAGCCGGGTGCCCCGCCCCAACGCATCACAGGCCCCATAAATTCGCCGCCGAATGCCGCTTTGTAAAAATTCATCGCCTCCTCGGCGTTACCGTCAAAATTTAGATACGGATTAATGTTCGTCATAGGTTTCTCCAAAGGATTAAATTTGTATATCGACGAGACACAGGCTAGCACAGCTTACTTGCAACTTGCAAGCGATATTTTTGATTGCTTGCAATTCGCAAGTATGTTAGTTTCGACTTATGAGCAAGCAGGGTCTACACGGCAGACGGTCCGATTGCCCGGTCAACTTCGCGGTCGAAACACTTGGGGATAAATGGTCGCTCGTTATTCTACGCGACATTATCTTCTGGGGGAAGCACACGTACGGCGACTTTTTGAAATCGGACGAGCGGATCGCAACGAACATCCTTGCTAACCGGTTGGAATATCTGGAGAAACAAGGCCTGATCTCGAAATCACCGCATCCGGGCGACAAGCGAAAGGATTTTTACACGGTAACGGAACCGGGGATCGAATTGGTGCCGGTGTTTCTGGAAATGATCGCATGGAGCGCTAACAACCAAACTTGGCAGACGATGGACCACTGCGACGCTACTCCCGAGCAGATCGCATTTGTTCAGAAAGCTTCGACGACGAAGAACAAATCGAAGCTGGTCGAGGATGTAAAAAAGATCGTCCGCAGCGGCGGCTGCGTTTTCGAAGGTGTCGTCCGCCCTACTTCTTCGGCCGCTCGTTAGCTTTCAGCACGCGTTTTCGCAGCCGGATCGCCTTTGGGGTGACCTCGATCAGCTCATCGTCGGCGATGAATTCCAATGCACGTTCCAGCGACATTTCACGCTGCGGAACCAGCCTCATCGCCTCGTCCGCTGAGGTCGTACGCATATTAGAGAGCTTTTTTTCTTTGATCGCGTTAACGTCCAGATCAACGGCACGGGCGTTCTCCCCGATGATCATCCCTTCATAGACCTTGACCTGGGGCTTCACAAACAGTGTCCCGCGTTCCTGCAGATTGTAGAGAGCGTACGTGTTCGTCTCACCCATTCGGTCCGCTACCAAAGACCCCGTCTGCCGCGAACGCATATCGCCCTGCCATTTGTCGAATTTCAGGAATAGCGTGTTAAGCAATCCCGTGCCCTTCGTTTCGGTGAGAAACTCCCCACGAAAGCCGATCAACCCACGCGACGGAACTTCGTATTCCAGACGGACGCGTCCCGAACCATTGTTGATCATTTTGGTCATCTGTCCTTTGCGACGACCGAGAGCTTCGGTTACGACGCCGATGAATTCTTCCGGCACATCGATCACGACCTGCTCGATCGGTTCCAAAAGCTCACCGGTCTTCTCGTCCTTTTTGGTGATGACTTCCGGTTTTGAAACTTGGAGCTCATAGCCTTCGCGACGCATCATTTCGATGAGGATCGCGAGCTGCAGCTCGCCGCGGCCGGACACTTTGAACTGCTCCGCTGCTTCTGTTTCGCTCACCCGCAACGCGACGTTTCCCAGCAATTCGCGGTCCAGCCTTTCTTTGATCTGACGCGAGGTAACAAACTTTCCATCCAGTCCCGAGAAGGGCGAAGTGTTGACGCCGAAGATCATCGAAATGGTCGGCTCATCGACGTTGATTACCGGCAGCGGTTTCGGGTTATCGGCCAAAGTGATCGTCTCGCCGATCTCAACATCGTCGAATCCAGCAAGAGCGACGATCTCGCCGGTACCCGCCGAATCGACCGTTGCACGTTCAAGCCCTTCGAAAACAAACAACTCTTTTACACGAGTCTTAATGATCGAACCGTCACGTTTTGCGACCGCGACTTCCTGGTTCT
>JAICPV010000386.1 GCA_025929655.1 Pyrinomonadaceae bacterium | reverse complement strand
CCGTCCATGCGAGCTCGACGTTATTCTGTCCGGATACCAAGTAATGTATTTTGTATTTGTGGGGGATGATCAGCCCCTGGAAATCTTTGTGATCCGAATAATCCTCGGTCACTTTTAGGCGGGTTTCATGGTTGCGCGCAGATTCGTCGATAGTCCTGCCGATGCTTGCAGACGACGTCCGCTTGTATTCGGTACGCACGTGTTGGAATGTAAGGGCGTCGAAATACATCGTGATGTCCACGTCGCTGCTGCCCTTCGGGCTGAAAGAAAGCGCGTAAGCATCCTTCCCCTCAACCTTTTTGAGACTGCCGCCCGATATCTTTGCACCGCGCTGAGCCGCATCGAGAAGCGCCCATGAAGTAGAGAGGCCTCCGGCCATAACACCGTTAGAAACGATCGCGCTGTTCGACTGAATGAAGTTCCCAAGCGCAGTACGGTTCCCCGCCCGCACCATGGCGACGTCCGTTTTATTGCCGTCGAAAATGATCTTTTCCTGTGGGTAATCGGAAGCATTCAGCTGCATTCCGAAGAAAAGCTTATTGCCCTCCGACGCGATGACGATGCGGCCCGACGCCGGCTGGTTTTTTTGCGATATGTATTCTACACGCACCTCGCCCACGGCCACTAGAGACCTGATCGTAGCGAGCTTTTCAGCAGGGGCGATCGACGCAATGTGTTTGGCGATCACTTCCTCCGGCTTCAATTTTTGGGCTTCAACTGAGAACGAGGCTGCGACCAGCATCGAGACGAACAACACAATACGATTTTTCATTTCTGAACTCCGGGAAACGGTTGAAATAAATTCCGGGCCCGTGCGGCCTGTTGACTTCTTCCTTTTTTAGCTGCGAATAATGGGTTCGGACAACTTGCAGATGTTCCGATTTCTGAATTAGTTGCAATATATTTATAACACTCCGGGTCAAACTTTATCCCATAAAAAAGTTCTTCCCTGCAAGAAACTGCCGGCCCCAGAGGGACCGGCAGGCTGTGTGTATTCAATGGTCGAAAGGAAAGACTACCATTCGAAGCGAAGCGCCAACTGCAGCTGGCGTCCGCCGCTCGCACTGGTGATCTGGCCAAACGACGTGCTGTTAATGCTAGAGGAGCCCGGGAAGAAGTTCGCGTGGTTCAGCACGTTGAATGCCTCTACACGAAACTGAAGCCGAGTGTTTTCCGTGAAACGGATATTCTTTAGCAGAGCTGCGTCGACATTGAAGAACTCAGGCGCGTTGACGATTGCTCGACCCAATGTTCCCGTCTGACCCGGTTCAACACTAAAGAAAACCTGATTCGGACAAAGAGCTTGTCCAAATCCATTCGAGGCCCGGCCGCTTGAACAAATGATCGACGGATCTATGTAATAGATCAGGCCACCTACTTCATAGTAGCCCAAAAGATCCTTGATCTCGTCATGCGACAGATTCGTATTTGCCGTCTGACGACCTGACCGGCCCGCACGGTTCAACGTACCGCGCGCATCCGTAAAGGTGATCGGGACACCCGAATCCCATTGTACGATGCCCGAAATCTCCCAACCGCCAATTATACGGTCAATCCATCCACCCTTGTTCAGGAACGGACGGCCCTGGCCGAACGGCAATTGATAGACGCCGTTGAATTTGAACGCATGAGTTTGATCAAAATCTACACGCGAACGATCAAGTTCCTTTTGTTGATTGTCCAGGTAGGCCTCGACCAACGACTGCGATCCGTTTGACCCCGCCGCATTGCCAATATTCTTGGAGAAGGTGTAATTCCCTTGGAAATAAAGGCCTTGAGAAAATCGGCGGCGTACTTCGATCTGAAGCGAATCGTACTTATAGTAGGCGTCGTTCTGCAGTATGTTTACGACTCCGGATGCCGGATTTGGAAGGAAGTTGATGTACGGCACAACATTCGGATTCTGAGCATTCGGATGTCTATTCCAGTTAACAGTCGCACCCGTTGCACCATTCTGAATATAGTGCAACGCGAGATCGGCCGGTACGCCTCCGTTGATCAACGAAGCGACCGTCGCGTTAATCGCCGTAGTTCCCTGGCCCGGAAGTGAGCCAAGCCGCGAGCTTGTAAGCGGCATCAGCGTGAGGACCGATAGCGGTTGACTGCCTGCCAAGTTCGGATTGAACTGTGCAGATGACGGAAATTGAGCATTTATCTGATTGTTGCAGAACGTTACGGACCCGCCACCTGCTCGGCAAAGGTCGAACCTTCGCGTCCGTTCCGCAGCATTCAGCCGGAGATTGTTTAATGCTCGATTGAAATCGTCGATGAAGCCATTACTGCGGATATCGACCTGATTATAATCGACGCTTCGCACCATGTTGTCGCTCTTGGTCCCAACATAACGAATTTCTAGGGCCGTGTTGCCAAAGAATTCACGCTGGATTCCGAGGTTGTACTGTTGCACGCGCGTGACTTCAATGTTCGGGTCGATCGCAAAAACCGTCCCGAAGTAACCAAATTGGTTCGTATTGTTTTGCAGAAAGGTACGCGGCGGCGGGATAAAAGTTGGCGTCGTCGGTAAATCGAAATCCCCAAGCGACAGCCTACCATTCTGATCCGGAACTGTGATCGGAGTTCGGGCCAAGCCGTCGTTACCAAGCGATGCGTTTCGGATCGACGTGATGATCGAGTCGTTTCCTAAAGCATGGCTGTAACCACCGCGGATGACCGTGCGATTGCCGAACAACAGCTTGCCGATGCCGCTTTCGAAGGTCGGCGACCAGGCAAACCCAAAATTAGGAAGGAAGTTGTCATACTGTGTTTTGTAATATGCATTTTTCCTGCCCGCGTTCGTTCCGATCGGCACGTAAGTGCCGTTTTGCCGGAGTATCGATCCGAGAATATCATCTTCATCTTCGATCAGTGGTTCCAATGCAACTCCCGTTTCGAGTGTCATTGCAGGATAAAGCTCCCACCTCACGCCAAGCGAAAGAGTAAGTTCCGGATGTATCTGCCACCGGTCTGCAAAATAAAGCGAGTGTGCCTGGTGGCGAATCGGTTCAAGAGCTCTTTCCGCAACAAAGCCTTCGCTCAGATCTAAAATATTGAACGATTGGCCCGTAGCGCTTACGATCCCGCCAAACAAACCAAGCATCGCGTTTGCCGTTCCGACGGAATTTATTCCGCCGATCGCGTCAAAATCGCTTAAAGCAAACGAGGGCGTACTTCCAGCGGTACCAACAGTAACGGTCGGTGTAAT
>JAICPV010000165.1 GCA_025929655.1 Pyrinomonadaceae bacterium | reverse complement strand
ACACGCCGAGCAACGAGATATTTCCCGGAACGAAAATTCTCGCGGTCGACCGCGATCATAAAGCGAGAAACATTTTCTGGACGATCGAGGATTGCGACAACAAAGGCATCACGCGAAAGGTGATCAACGCGAAAAGCGAGACGGTGCATTTCGTACCGATGTTTCGCGACGCATTCAAAAACGGCCGCGTGCTGATCCCCGCGACGGGCTGTTACGAATGGAAGGAATTGCCGGACAAGAAAAAGGCGAGGTACGAGTTCGAATTCGACGAACCGATCTTCGCCTTCGCCGGCATCTCGCGCGAATGCGAGATTAAAGGCGAGAAAACCAATTGCGGCGTGATATTAACGACCGAAGCGAACGACGTCGTGCGTCCGATACACGCGAAAAACCGCATGCCCGTGATCCTGCACAAATACGACTACAAAAAATGGCTCGACCCGGAAACGCCGAGCTCTGAATTAAAGCGTATTATGAAGCCGCTGCCAAACGAAGAAATAAGGACGAAGGAGGTGAAGTGAATTACTCGTTCGCCATGACTTCGACAGGGTCTATGATCGAAGCGCGCCAGGCGGGATAAAGAGCTCCGACCAGGCTGCCGGCGATCGCGATCACAACCGCCCATATCAGCCACACTGCGCTGAATTCGAAAGCAAGATCGTAACCGTTGCGGATGATGAAGGCCCCGACGAACGACAAAATCAAACCAAGCAGAATACCGAAAACGCCTATCATGAATGCTTCGCCCTCGATCGTCTTAACTATATAAGGAGTGGAAGCACCCAACGACTTGAGTATGCCGATCTCCTTCTTGCGTTCGGTGATCGTGGTATACATCGAAAGCAAAACGAAAACAGTACTTACGACCGCGCCGAGCCCGACCAAAATCCGAAGAAAAGTCTTCACTCCCGGTATACGCTCCTGGGCGTCGATAATCAGGTCCTGAGTGAGGTTGACGGTGTTGCCCGGAAGCTCCTGGTTTATTCGCTCCGCGACCGTCGCGGCATTTTCACCGTCAGCCAGCTTGACCAAAATGTACGTGCATTTGTTTGGAGCTTCCAACACTTCCTGCATTGCGATGAGGGACATTTTTATCCGGGCACCCGACGGAGGCGAATAGACCCCGACGATCGTGTATTCCCGATTACCGAAGAGCTGTATCGAATCGCCGAGCTTAATGTTGTCCTGCACCAACTGTCGCTCATCGACGACTATCTCGTTGTTGATTTGCGGGGGACGACCGGCTACCAGCGACATATCATTCATCGCGGCAAACGGCTCCCAATCCACGCCGTCGAGCTGCTGGAGCCCGAACGTGGATTTAGAGTTTGACGTGATGTAGCGGATAACGGGTACCGCCGACTGGACGCCCGGGATCTGAACCAGTCGTTCGGCGTAAGCGGTATGAAGCGGCGCGTTCGAACTGTCGTTCGTCATCGCGCCCGGCCGGGTAAATACGATCTCGGCTTTCCAGTTCGCGGCGCGTTTCGCCATGTCGTTCGTCATCCCTTCCGTAAGCCCGGTAAACAAGACGACGAGGACGACGCCGATCGCGACGCCAAGAATACTGATTAGAGTTCTGAAAGGCCGAACGGTGAGATTGGCGATGATCAGCTCGAACATTCTTACGCGGTCTGTGAAACGGCCGGCTCTTCGAATGCAGCAGCTTCTTCAAAGCCGCTTCGCCGTTTCGAACGCTTCAATGTCCATACTAGCGGGTAGGAAACCAATTCGAAAACGATCCAGGGCATCTGTTTAATGTCGTGCCAAAACGACTGCTGGCTTTCATCTTTGACGAGAAGAATGCCGCGGCGCATCGCAAATAGATTGAAGCCGGCCGATATTACGGAACCGAGGATCGAAAGCAGGACGGCGGTCGTCTTGCCTTTCGTTCCGGCGAGCATGTCGAACCCGGCCTGCAAAAACCATTCGCCGATGTGCATCACGACCGTGAGCACAATAGGGATCGTTACCACAGCATGCCATGCCGGCTCGATCTTGCTAAAGGATTGGATGATGGCGCCGTTGGTCCCTCCGGTGATCGCACGAAAAACAAATTGCACAGACATTGCGGCGAAGGCCATAAGCAATCCTTGCTTATGTACCAAATACGCACCAAAGAAAATGGGAGCGCGTAGTACGGAGCTGATGATCGCGGCCTTCCAATTCCAGTTGAGGATCAATATCCGGAAGGGGTGCCGAAGCAATTCGTAAGTCACGCCGCGTATCGTGCGGGAGTTTTCAGATGTGATAATGCTGTCGATCATTGACCCGTAGGCGCGGTAAGCCGCTCAGAAAACAAACTTAAATAATAGCTTCTTGATATGTGCGCTTCCAAACAGCAGACCCACTTATACAGCCCGGTGATCGCGCAATTGTCGAAAGTCTCGTCGAAAACGGCTCGGACGATCTCTATCAAAACAAAATGCGGTCTTGGATCTCCTTTCGGAAGAAAGGTTGACTATTACGCTATCAAATTGTTGCCCCAGTGTAAACGTCATTTCGTTCGTACAATTTCCTGTGTTAAAACCCTGTGTTTTTGCATCAAATGTGTCATAAATCCAAATGAACCGGTGTTTTAGACTTAGAGCGCCCGAATTCTGTGTTCAATATCACCGGGGAGAGCAATTATGAGCTGGCTTTATACGATCTTTGTTGCGGGTCTGCTGTTTTCAAACGGCAGCGATATTAATTTGCCAATGCTGGACGACATTGCTCCAGAAGCGGCTATTCGGCCCGCGGGCGACTTGGTTGAAAAGTTCAGCCAGACCTATCCGCTGAGCGCGAGCGGGCGGGTGAGCGTGTCGAATATCAACGGCCCCATCATATTAGAAGCGTGGGAACGTAACGAGGTACAGGTTGAAATTACAAAGCACGGAGATAGCCAGGAAAGTCTCGACCTGATCGACATCAACATCAACTCAAAACGCGACCAGATCCGCATTGAAGCGTCGATCAAAAAAGGGCACACCGATGGGTCGTACGAATATTTCCGCAACCGAAGGATCGAAGTCCACTTTCGTTTGAAGATCCCCCGCAATGCGGTCCTCAGCGAAATTGAATCAATGAACGGAAATGTCTCGGCTTCGAATTTTACCAACATCACGAAGATCTCCGCGATAAATGGGAATGTGATCACCCGCAATCTGCGCGGCACTTCCAGGCTCTCCACGGTAAACGGTGAGTTAAAGAGCATTTTCGACGACCTCGAATCGGTCGACTCGGTCGCGCTTGAAACGGTGAACGGGCGAGTCAAATTGGAGATCCCGTCGGACGCAAATGCAACATTGAGAGCAGATTCGCGAAATGGCGAGATCGGAAATGACTTCGGCCTTCCCGTAAAGAAAGGTAAGCACGTAGGACGCGATCTTCATGGAAGGCTTGGCACGGGTGCGATTCCCCTTCATTTGACCACGGTGAACGGGAATCTTTACATCATCAGGAAAAAGGACGGGAAAAGTCTCAATTCGGTGACCAACCTGCTCGATTCCAAGGGCGGGGAAGACGATGAAGTTGAAGTTTCTGAATCTGCGGACGTCGTGACAGGCGAGGCTGTCGCTTCATCGGTCAATCGAGCTGCGAGAACTGCCGAGCGAAGCGCAAGGGCGACCCAGAAGGATCTAGAGAAGGCCCAGGATCAGGCCGAAAAAATGAAGAAGCATGAGTTGCCCGACGTCAAAATTAAGCTGGACGAAAAGGAATTCAAAAAAGTCTTCGCAGAAGGTTTTAAACAGGCAGGAGTTCCGATCGAGTTTGGTGAGGCGATGTGGTCGTCGACGCCCGTAGCTGTCGAGCAGCGTACCGCGTCGTTCGAAGTGAAAGGCACACCGAAAATAAACGTCGACGCTGCAATGTGCTCGGTGAAAGTGCGGGGATGGGACCAGCAAACGGTGAAATATGTATTGACCGAAGAGCGATTCGCCAGAGAACACGCACTTAAGGTAACGCAGAATGCGACGGATAACGCCGTCAACATAAAAGTTGTGAGTAATTCCCGTTCGCCTGTTGAACTTTGGGGACACCAAAACCGCTTCCGGATCGAAGTTTACGTTCCGCGGAAAGCGGACGTTTCGGTAACGACAGAACAAGATATCCGGGTCGAGGGCATTTCCGGGAAGCTCGACGTCACCGGCACGAACGGCGGGGTAAGCGTTCGCGATTCGGAAGGCTCGTTGAAACTAAGGTCGGAGGACGGACTTATCCGGATAATAGGATTTCGCGGCGAACTGGATTTCACCACAACCGACTCGGATGTCTACCTGGAAGGCGAATTCGCAAAGATCTCGGGATCTGCATCGGACGCGAACGTTACCCTTACAATGCGGTCTACGCAAAATGCAACTATATCGACCAACACTGCGATCCAATCTGAAGGACTGAATATAGTGCGCGACGGCGATCGAAAATGGCGTCTAGGTTCCGGCGGACCGAAATACGAATTCGAATTTGCGGAAGGGCAGCTCGTTGTTAGAAATCAGGCGAGGATCGATACGAACTGACGGAGCCAAGGAACTAAGCTGGATTTTATTTACTAGTTTGGAAACTTTTTGACCGAACGGGCGTTTTAGTCACAGGACGTTTCGCAGACGGCCCTTTTACTTCATATAACTGCCATTGTTCAGGTGCACTAATGAAAAAGCTATATATATTGCTTTGTTTTCTTTCGCTTTTCTGCCTCTCGGTCTCGGCACAGACGAACGGTACAGCGACGACATCCACGAACTCCTCCACTGCCGCAAAAGACGACATTAAAAAGGAATCGACCAAGGCGATCGAGATCCCGCCGGAAAAGAAAGTACCGATCAATGTCCCAAAGATCACGACTGCGATCAACATCGACGGCAAACCCGACGAAGATGTCTGGAAGACTGCCGCTGTTTTCAAGGATTTCTATCAAACCGCTCCGGGTAACAATGTGGCTCCGTCAAAGCCGACCGAAGCTTATATGCTTTACGACGAGTACAACCTGTACATCGCGTTCAGGTGCTGGGACGAACAGGGAAAGGTCAACGCCTCGGTCGCTAAACGCGACAATGTGTTCAATGAAGACAACGTCCGCGTTTGGTTGGATACCTACAACGACCAGCGGCGGGCGTACGTACTCGGCTTTAATCCATACGGAGTCCAGCAGGACGGCATCTTTACCGAAGGACAGGGCGCCGATTTCTCGGTCGATATCCTGATGGAATCGAAGGGAGTTATCGAAGACTGGGGCTGGTCCGTAGAGGTTAAAATTCCTTTTAAATCTCTTAGATACGCCGCCGGAAAAGGGAAATTATGGGGATTTAACGTCGCACGCAATATCGACCGTTTCAACGACGAGTTTGATCAGTGGCTTCCTGATGATCGGAATATATCGGGCTTTCTCGTTAAACACGGAAAGATAAGCGGCCTCGACGATATCAAATTCGAACGTACCCTCGACGTCGTTCCAAGCATTACGCTTAGCCAAACGAGCCATAGGGCCAAAGTATTCGTGACCGGGCCTGTCGGAACGCCAAATCTCGGGGGGTTCGTCGGTGAGCGCTTCGTGAATGATCCGATCAAGCAGGACCTCGGCGTCACTTTGAAATACACGATCACTCCAAACATTACTTTGGATGCGGCTTATAATCCCGATTTTGCCGAGATCGAAGCGGATGCACCGGTGGTTACTGCGAACCAAAGATTTCCGATCTTTTTCCAGGAAAAGCGGCCGTTCTTCCTCGAGGGGGCAGATGTCTTCTCGACACCCATCGCGGTGTATTATTCCCGCAACATTGTCGATCCCGATTTCGCCGCAAAGCTTACAGGCAAGATCGGGAAAACTTCGTTCGGCTTTCTGGCCGCTTCGGATAAGGCCCCGGGCAATTACGGGGAGGACGATCTAAACGACGTCAACAGGCTACCCCGGATCTCGGAATTCATCGACAAGAATGCGACATT
>JAICPV010000221.1 GCA_025929655.1 Pyrinomonadaceae bacterium | reverse complement strand
TCGGATTTGTTTTCGCGATGTGGATGACGCGGCGGGAGAAATTAGACATCGATCTTACCGCCGCACGAGATGAGGGGCTGAAACACCTCGAGGAGATCGCCGCCAACTACTCGCCGGAGCTTCGTATGGACAAGAACGAGATGCTTCTCTATTTGAGCGAGAACATCTCGTATTCGGTCGATGATTCGATGGGGAGAGGATTAGAACTTTATTTTGAGCTGGCTGCCGCGCAAAAGCTGATCCCCGCTAGAAGACCGCTCCTTTTTCTCTAGCCTCTACTGAAAAACCCCGGATTGGAACAAAAGCAGCCAGCCCGCGACAAGGACGAAGACAAGAAGCCCGAGATCCGACGTATTCAGTTGTTGTGTCCTGTCTTCCATAGCCAAAACCTTCCTGTTCGATAAGGCGTTCTTTCGACAATAAAAGGGTCAAGAGTAGCGAAAAACGCTACAATTTTCTTCGGAAATGACAAAACAATTAATATTTGCACCCCTCATTGCCGTTGTTTGTTTCACGTCCGCCGTGGCCCAGGTACCGTTGAATACGCATATTCAGATCCTCAAGGCCGAAGATGCGCGGCGGTACGATAAGACGCTCGAAGATCTAATGAAAAGTCCGAATGCCGCGATACGGGAACGCGCGGCGTTAGCAGCGGGGCGCATTGGCGACGAGAGAGCCGTCGATTCGCTGGCGAGGCTTTTCATGGATAACTCACCGCGGGTCCGCGAAATGGCTGCATTTGCACTCGGCGAAATTGAGACGATGAGCGCAGGCGACCGCCTGTTGCCTGTGTTCGGAGAGGCAAAATATCCAAAATTGGAAGGCCCGTTTGCGGGGCGGATGATCGAGGCCGCGGGCAAGATCGCTGCCGCGAATCCGAGCGATGAACGGTCGAAAGCATTAGGCGCCGCGATTCTCAGTACACTTTCAAAAGAGTTTTCGAAACCTTCGTTGCCGGCCGCGAAAGTTGTTCCTTTGGGCCTGACCGCGGTATTGCGAGCGCGACCCGCCGGCGAAGTTGTTGTCCGACGCTTTTTGACGTATACGGACCCGGCAATTGTCGCCGACGCGCTCAATACACTGGCAAGGCTGCGGGCTAAAAATGCGAACACAGATGCCCGGGCTCTCTTACAAACGCATACGATCCCGGTAGTTCGCGCAAATGCTGCGCGCGTTTTGGGTGCGGCGGATGATAAAGAAGCCGTCGATGTTCTGATCAAGGCTGCGACGAGCGACGCAGATTCGCGAGTGCGTGTTTCTGCGATCCGAGCCCTAGGGACGATCAGGGTTGCGAAATCCGCGGACCCGCTGCTTGCACGCGGAGAAGTACTGCTGGCAGCTTACAAAAAAAATCTCAAACCGAATTTCATACCTGTCGAGCAAAATGAATTCCTTGAGATCTCTACAGCGTTGGGACAGGTCCTGGCTAAGACCGGAAACGCGCGCGCCGTAGCGCTGTTTCGAGATTTTGCAAAGGTCGACAATTTCAGAACGGCCGAGCCGTACATTGCGCGAGCTAAGGTGGGCGGGATCCGTCCCGGCGCGGGGCTAGGCGACGATATGCCGCCGCCGACCACCTACCGACAGTACAGCACCCTCGTGCAGACCATTGGGGAGCTTGCCTCATACGAGCCCGAGTCCCCTGAGGCTAAAAAAATTAAGGATGAGGCGCCCGAACAGCTTCGAAAGCTCGTGAAAGCATTCATCGCCGCCGATCCGAAAGCGGAACGGGAAGCGGTGATGGCCGCGCCGGATGCACTGCGGGCATTCGCGCGCTTTAAAACAGACGACCTCGGTGAGATCACCCGCACCGCGCTACGGAATAAGGATGTTCAAATTCGAGCGACGGCCGCTGGAATACTCGCCGATCAACCTTATTCGGAAGAGAACCTGTTGGCGCTAGCCGCGGCATTCGGCTATGCACGGGAATTCGATGTTCAAAGCAACGACGCAATGTTGGCTACGCTTGACGCCCTGTTAAAGGTAATGCCGCAAGATGAACGGGGGTCGGTCACTCCCTTTATCCTGGCCACCGAGTCACCCGATCAACTTGTCAGAGCAAAGGGCTTCAATATTCTCACCGGCGAACCGTACAAGACGAGACCGATGTTGCGAGAGATACATAAAGCTGCATCGGAGGGCAAGTTCAAAGAAGTGAGTTCGTACTCCGGGAAAGGAACGAAGCTTGGGCAGATATTGAATACGGACGCTGATTACCGCCGCGCGTTGTCGAGTAAGAACGGAAGGGTCAGCGCGGTTTTCACGACGTCGAAGGGAAACTTCACGATCGATCTGCTCGCCGAAGACGCTCCGCTGACAGTGGATAATTTTATCAAGCTCGCACGGTCGGGGTATTTCAACGGGTTGGAAGTTCACCGCGTCGTGCCGAATTTCGTGATGCAGGACGGCGACCCGCGCGGCGACGGTAACGGCGGGCCGGGCTGGACAATCAGATGTGAAATTAACTCGATTCAATACGAACGCGGCGCGGTCGGCATGGCCCTGTCGGGCAAAGACACCGGCGGTTCGCAGTGGTTTGTCACACACAGCCCGCAGCCACATCTCGACGGCGGCTACACGGTGTTTGGACGAGTGAACGAAACCGGGATGAAGGTCGTAGATAATATCGTCCGCGGCGATAAGATCCTGGCAGTGCGGATAATTGGAAAATAGATTTACCACAGAGGCACAGAGACACAGAGTTATTTTGGATAAATGGGTTTTCTCTGTGCCTCCGTGTCTCAGTGGTGAAAAATTATGAATGAACTGGAACGCAAGCAGGTGCAGATAGACGAAGGGCTTGATAACCTTTCGCGGTATCTCGACGGCCTGTTTCGTGTTCCGGGAACGGGGTGGCGGTTCGGCCTTGACGCGCTCATCGGCCTTATCCCAAACGTCGGCGATACGCTGACGATGTTCCCGTCGTTCTACATTCTGGTCGCGGGCGTGCGTTACGGCGTGCCGAAGATCACCCTGCTGCGAATGGCGTTTAATATCGGACTCGATTACATCGTTGGAATGGTGCCGTTCGTCGGCGACCTGTTCGATTTTTTCTGGAAATCGAACAAGCAGAACATGGACCTCATCCGCACACGCGCGACCGGAAAGACGGGCACAGGCGGTGATTACATTTTTATCTTCGCGATAATAGGATTTCTCATCTTGCTGCTCGCCGCCACGATCTTCGTGAGCGTGTACGTGATCTACGCGATCTTGTGGGAGCTGTTTACGGGGAATATCTAATTGCAGAAACCCGCACCGAGTAAGGGCGAAATCGGGACGTAACGGAACCTAGGCACTTCACCAACAGACTTCGTTACTTTGCGTTGGATGTTATGCCCTTACTTACGTGCGGGCTTCTGCATTATACAGCTGCTGCCTGCGCGGTGAACATTTTTTCCAGCGCGGTTTGCAGAATGGTCACGCCGAACTCACCTGCCGCACGCGTCTTCAATTTACCGTCAGCATCGAAAAGGTAATAGACCGGCACCCAACCCTGTTCGTTCTGAAATGCGTCGCGCAGCTTGTGCAGGCTGTCGACCGCAGTAGGTTCTTTGATCTTGTTATCCGCGATCGCCTGATCGACCGTGTCGAGATCCGTATCGGCTTCGTAGCGTGGCATGTGGACCGCGATCGTCTTCAAGCTGAACGGTTCATACTTACCGATCAGCTCCTGAAGCTGCGGCATTTTGTCCTTGCAAATTCCGCACGACACCGCCCAGAAATGGACGAGCGTCGGCTTGCCCTTCGTTTCCTTTGTTGTTTCTTCCAGCGAGCCGTTGAACCATGTGGTCGCGCCTTCCAACGACGGCATCGCATCTCCAATTCTCATTGGCATGATTTCAATTCTCCAGTGCACAATGCAGGATGCACAATGTATGTTCTTCATCGTGCATTCTGCATTGTGAATTCTGCATTACGCTTTCAAGTTTTCCTGTCCAGGCTTCCAATCTGCTGCACATAGCCCGCCGGTCTGCAGGCCCTGCAGAACGCGGAGCGTCTCATCCACCGAGCGTCCGATGTTTAGATCGTGAACGACCGAATACTGCAGAACCCCTTCGGGGTTGATGATGAACAGGCCGCGGAGGGCGATATTCGCTTCGTCAACCAGGACGTTGTAAGCCCTTGCGAGTTTCCCGCCAACGTCGGACGCGAGCGGGTATTTCACGCCCTCGATCCCATTCTTGTCCTGCGGCGTACTTAGCCACGCGCGGTGCGAATAAACCGAGTCGGTCGAGATGCCGACCACCTCGGCGCCGAGGCCCTGCAGCTCTTCCAGCCTGTCGGAGAAGCTGATAAGCTCCGTCGGGCATACGAAGGTGAAATCGAGCGGGTAAAACAAAAGGACGAGCCATTTGCCCTTGTAATCCGAAAGCTTCGCATTTTCTGCGAGTGTTTCCAGGTTTTTGGTCGACGGCAGGTCGAAATCCGGTGCCAGTTTCCCGACCTTTGCGAAAGTTACGGTTTGCGCTGCATCGAGCGCAGTTGCAGTTGCTGTTGACATTGTGTTTTTCTCCTTTTAGTTTCGCCACGGAGATCACAGAGTTCACAGAGATCGGAAATTAATAGCGTATTGGATATATCTCAGTGTTCTCGATGTGCTCTGTGGCTATTTTTTAATGCAGTCGGGGCATTTGCCCCGAAGTGTAAATTCAATTCGTTCCGGTTTGAACCGCGACTGCTCTGCAGCTCGCTTCAAAACTGCTTCGGGAAGTTCCATTTCGATGTCGACCAATCGCCCGCACTGGGTGCAGATCGCGTGATCGTGACGCTGCGTCATGCGGTCATAGCGGCTCGCACCGTTCCCGAACTTTATCTCGGCGATCAAACCCGCTTCACGGAGGTACCGCAGCGAATTGTAGACGGTCGCGAAGCTGATGCTGGGCAGTTCCCTACGCGCGTCGCCGAACACCTCGTTCGCCGTCAGATGCTCGTTTGCACCGCGGATCACCCTC
>JAICPV010000568.1 GCA_025929655.1 Pyrinomonadaceae bacterium | reverse complement strand
CAAGATCCCGCATCTGGATTTCTCGTTCGCGACCGATCCATATGTTGCTCTCGAAGCGCATTATCAACTGACGCGCAGATGTCTCGAGATCTGCGCCGAGTTTCGTGTTCCCACAGCCGTAATTACGAAATCTCCGCTCGTCACACGCGACATCGACGTCCTGAAAAAACAGGTGAAGACTTCAGTGTTCTTTTCGCTCCCGTTTTTGACGAAAGAAAAGTCGAACCCATTCGAGCCATACACGCCGGTTCCTGAAGCAAGGTTTCGCGCGATGAAGATGCTTTCGGACGAAGGCATCCTGACGGGTATCGGTATAGCACCCGTTATCCCCGGTTACAACGAATCTGATATTCCCGGCCTGCTGGAACGCGCTAAAGAATGTGGGGCTGAGCGCGCCTTCATGTCGATGCTGCATCTCGATTCGGATTCCATCGAGGAGTATTTCGTGCAAAAAATGCACGAACGACTTCCCCCAACGCGCGTCAATAAGATAATCAACACGATGAGCCGCGAACGAGGAGGCACGCTTCGCCACCGCACTTATGCAGAACGCTCAGTCGGCAAGACCGAGCAGTGGGAAATGACGCTCAAGCTCTTCGATTTCCACGCAAAGCGCTTGGGTTTCCGTCAGCATGAATCGGCTGAAGAAATGGAAACCGCTCCCGAACCTACCCAGGCCCGGCTCTTCTAATACCATCTGTATTGCTCAATACGGCAAAACGACCGTGGCCAATCGTATCCTGTCTAAACGGGAGGTTTGTATGAAAAAAATGACATTACGGCTGGGTGCCGTACTTTTAGTGACAATGACTTTGGTAACTGCCGCCGTTGCCCAGGGGAATGGAAAGGGTGATGAGCTTAAGGCAGCGCGCGAATACGTCGACAAAGCGTCGAGAGTGCTGAACGAGATCATGCGTGCCGAGGACAAGGCGATCCCGCGCGAGATCATGCAGAAAGCGCACGCTGTGGCGGTGTTCCCTGGTGCGATCAAGGCCGGCTTCATCATCGCGGGCCAGGGCGGAGCAGGCGTCGTTACCCGCCGGCTCAACGAAGGCTGGAGCGCACCGGCATTTTTAAACATGGGCGGAGCGAGCTTCGGCCCGCAGATCGGCGCGCAGAGCACCGATTACGTTCTGGTGATAATGAATCCGGAAGGTCTGAATGAGCTGCTCAAGGACAAATTCGAGATGGGCGCCGAAGGCAGCGTTGCCGCGGGCCCGGTCGGAAGGACTGCCGCTGCGTCGACGAACGCAACGCTTGATGCCGGCATTCTCACTTATTCTCGCAGCAAGGGACTTTTCGCGGGGCTGGCGCTCAAGGGCATCGTGATCGAGCCGAACGACGATGTGCAGAATGCGGTTTACGGCGGCAAGCGGCCGCGCGAGATTCTCGTAACGAACCCGATCCGCAACAACGCCGCACCCGCGAACCTGCGAAAATTCGCGAACACGGTTTCGACGTACGCTCGATAGCCTGTCTTTCAATTCCGGTTGAGTTCGCCGTCGTCTGTGGCGGCGATTTTTTTGTTGTTATATTGGAAGTATGACAGATCGGATCGAAGTCTTCGAGCAGATGCTCGCCGCAGAACCGGAAAACACGATGGTGATGTTCGGCCTCGCGAAGGAATACGAAAAACAAGGTCGGTACGTTGACGTT
>JAICPV010000588.1 GCA_025929655.1 Pyrinomonadaceae bacterium | reverse complement strand
CTGTGGGGCGAAGAGACCGACACGATGATCGGCTATCACGCCGTCTCGGTGATCACCGACGCGATGGCGAAGGGTATCAAGGGGTTCGACTACGAGAAGGCGTACGCAGCGGCGAAGCATTCGGCCGAGCTCGATCACTTCGGTCTCGCCGCTTACAAAAGGCGCGGTTACATCTCGAGCGAGGACGAGAACGAGTCAGTCTCGAAGACGCTCGAGTACGCGTATAACGATTGGTGCCTGATGAGCATGGGGGCGATTCTCTTCAATCAGCGTTCGCTGGGAACGAACCGCAGTCCGAGCAACGACCCATATCTGAAAAAACTTGCGGACGAGATCGAGCGCTACAAGCGGCGTGCGGGAAATTTCGAAAACCTGTTCGACACCGAAACGCGTTTCTTTCGCCCGAGACGCAATGGCGGATTCATCAAGCCGTTCGCGCCTGAGGAAGTTACGTTTCATTTCACCGAGGGCAATTCGTGGCAGTATTCGTTCTTCGTGCCGCACGATGTCACGGGGCTGATCCATCTGATGGGCGGTACCGAGAAGTTTGTCGCGAAGCTCGACGAGCTTTTCACCACCAAGACAAAACTCTCCGGCCGCGAGCAGCCCGATATCACTGGATTGATGGGACAGTACGCACACGGAAACGAACCGTCTCATCACATCGCATACCTTTACAACTATGCGGCCGTGCCGTCGAAGACGCAGCAACGTGTACGCCGGATCATGGATGAATTTTACAAACCCACGCCCGATGGCTTGATCGGCAACGAGGACTGCGGGCAGATGTCGGCGTGGTATGCGCTGAGTGCGAGCGGATTTTATCCGGTGCTCCCGGGCGATGGCCGCTACGATCTCGGAACTCCGCTTTTCAAGCAGATCGTTTTCAATCTCGAGAACGGAAAAAAGTTTATTATCCGCGCGCCGAAAGTTTCCGAGCGGAACATCTACATTAATTCCGCCAAGTGGAACGGACGCCCGCATCCGGCCTCGTATATCACCCACGATCAGATAAGGGCCGGCGGCATTTTCGAATTCGATATGAGCGATCGGCCAAACGACAAGGCGTTCAGTTCGTATTCGAGTGTGACGGTTTATCGTGACCACCCGGCCGTGCCCGTCATCGACGGCGAGCGCGTCTTCAAAGACAAAACCGTCGTCACGATCCGTTCGCTGAACCCGCGGCACCGTATCTCCTATTCGATCGACAACAACGGCACGACACCTTACACCGGTCCGATCACGATCAGCAAAACGTCAAAGGTCGAAGCCTATGCGACGAGTCCGTGGAACGGCGCCGAAAGTTGGAAAGCGGAAGCCCAATTCGCAAAGCGCGCCAACGACTGGTCGGTGAAGATCGCGTCGCCGTACAGCACGCAGTACACCGGCGGCGGTGACGATGCGATAGTCGACGGTCTTCGAGGTACCGCGAACTTCGCGTCGGGCGAATGGCAGGGTTATCAGGGCAAGACTTTTGAAGCCGTCATCGATTTTCAACGCGAGACCGAGATAAGGGAACTCGGCGGGAGCTTCCTGCAGGTCGCGCGTT
>JAICPV010000310.1 GCA_025929655.1 Pyrinomonadaceae bacterium | reverse complement strand
TTGAGAAGCCGTTCGGACGTGATCTGAGGTCGGCGAAGAAACTAAACTCCGGTTTGCAAAAGATCCTGAAGGAAAGGCAGATCTACCGAATCGATCATTATCTTGGAAAAGAGACGGTTCAGAACATTCTCGTCTTTCGGTTCGGAAACGGAATGTTCGAGCCGATCTGGAACCGCAATTTTGTAGATCACGTCCAGATAACGGTTGCCGAAACGCTTGGCATAGAGCAGCGAGGCAAATATTACGATTCCGCCGGCGCCCTTCGCGACATGGTGCCGAATCACATTTTTCAACTCGTGACGCTGACCGCGATGGAGCCGCCGGCGTCCTTCAGCGCCGACGCGGTACGCGAAGAGCAAGCGAAGATATTGGAGGCGATCAAGCCGTTCGACAGTAAAAGTATTCGGGACGACGCGGTCCGCGGCCAATATGCGAAAGGCAAGATCGAAGGCAGATCCGCCGCGGCATATAGAAAAGAACCTAATGTACCGCCGCGTTCCGACACGGAAACGTACACCGCTCTGAAACTCCAGATCGATAACTGGCGCTGGTCGGGTGTACCTTTTTATATCCGCACAGGAAAGCGCCTTCCGGAAAAACACACGAGCATCATCGTTCAATTCAAACAGCCGCCGCTGCTTCTGTTCCGCGGGACACCGGTCGAGCGGCTGCGGTCGAATTACATCGACATCCATATTCAGCCGGACGAGGGCATCACGCTTCATTTCGGCGCGAAAGTTCCCGGACCGATAATGAAGCTCGGCGCGGTGGATATGGATTTTAATTACGTCGATCATTTCGGCGAACAGATCGCCACTGGATACGAACGTTTGCTTTTCGATTGCATGACCGGCGACGCGACCCTTTTCCAACGTGCAGATATGGTCGAGGCGGGGTGGGCGGTTGTAACGCCGATCCTAAACGCATGGGAGCGATCGCGTTCCGACGTGCCGAAATACGCCGCCGGGACCTGGGGCCCGGCGGCCGGGGACGAGCTTCTGAAACGCGACGGCCGATACTGGCGGAACCCGGAGCATCACACAAAATGACGGTCCCGACAGTTTGCGATAGCAGCGTGACTCAAATAGTATTCTTGTTCAGAAAGTGATGGGCGTCGAAATATTGATCGGGATCGCGATCCTGCTTGCACTTGTCTTTCTGGCATCCGTTGACCTCGCCTTTTCGCAGCTTTCGGACCTGAGCCTGCGACGCCTTTCTTCCGAATCCGACGACACATTAAGTAAGCGTTCAACCCAGCTACTTCGCACGATCCTCGAAGACCGGGCTCGATTCCGATTCGCGCTTTCGTCTGCGATCCAGGCACTTCTGATCGGTTTCACCGTGCTTGTCACTTGGATAGTCTTTAGCATCACCACAGAACGATCCTTGATCTTCATCTACGCATTGCTGGTCGGGATCCTGGTCACGGTCATCTTCCGGCAGATCCTCCCGCGTTTGCTCGTTCGCACCCGCCCGGAACGTAAATTACTTTGGCTCCTTCCGGTAGTTCGCCCACTGTACGCTTCGGCGAAGGTGCTCACCAGTCCGATAGCATCATTCTTCCGAACACGTGAACTTCAAAAGCTCGAGCAAACACAGACACCGGACGCCTCGGACGACGATGCAGAATCCGGGGTCGACGACATACAGGCATTGATGGAGGTCGGTGAGGCTGAAGGGATTCTCGAAGAAGAAGAGCGCGAGATGATCGAATCGCTTTTCGAATTTGCCGAAACGCGCACCGGGGAGATCATGACGCCGCGGACCGAGATCTGCGCTGTTTCAGCAGACGCAACCATCAAAGAGGTCCGCGACCTGATGATCGGGGAAAAGTATTCTCGGCTTCCCGTCTACAGAAACAGCATCGACAATATTGAGGGCATCATTTACGTCCGCGACCTTCTGCTAGCCTGGTCCGAGGGAAAAGAGAACGATGCGATCTCGGCACTTCTTCGAGACGCATATTTTGTGCCGGAAACGAAATCGGCCGCCGAATTGCTTAAGAGCATGCAAAGCGACCATATGCAGTTCGCCGTCGTTATCGACGAGTACGGAGGCGTCGCCGGGATCGTCACTGTTGAAGACATATTGGAAGAGATCGTCGGGGAGATCGAGGATGAAGATATCGAAGAGGAAGAGATAATCGAGATCGTCGAGGGCGACGATGATTACTGGGACATACTCGGCTCCACCGAGATCGATAAGATCGAACGGCTTTTCGACGTCGAGCTCGAGGACGAAGAATACACGACCCTTGCGGGACTCGTAACCAGCAAGATGGGTTACGTCCCCAAAGCGGGCGAAACGGTGTCCGCCGACGGGTTGACGTACGAGATCTTAAGGGGCGACGACAAGCGTGTCGAACTCATTCGCGTGAGGAGGTCGGGAGCGAGCGACCTCCCCGATGAGGAAACAGATCTACGCTGACATGTGGTCAGCAACGCATTTTGTTATCATATTTAAAAATAAAACGGAGGTGGTTCACATATGGCGATCAGGCTTGGGGACGACGCGCCGGATTTCTCGGCGGAAACGACGGAAGGGACTGTCAATTTTCATGAATGGCTGGGTGACGATTGGGGCGTACTTTTTTCACATCCCAAGGATTTCACACCGGTCTGTACGACCGAGCTCGGGATGGCAGCGAAGCTGAAACCCGAATTCGAAAAACGCGGCGTAAAGATCATCGGGCTGAGCGTGGACCCGCTGGATTCTCATAAGGGCTGGGAAAAAGACATCGAAGAAACGCAGGGCCAGGCGGTCAATTTCCCGATGATCGCCGACGCCGACCGCACGGTATCGGACCTTTACGGGATGATCCATCCGAATGCGAGCGACACGTTCACCGTGCGTTCGGTTTACGTGATCGGCCCGGATAAGAAGGTGAAATTGACGCTAACTTATCCGGCGAGCACGGGACGTAATTTCGACGAGATCCTTCGCGTGATCGATTCGCTGCAATTGACCGCGAAATACAGCGTTGCTACACCCGTGAACTGGAAAGACGGCGAGGACTGCATCATAGTGCCAGCGGTTACCGACGAACAGGCGAAGGAGAAATTCCCCGCTGGCTGGACGACGCTGAAACCATATTTGCGCGTCACGCCTCAGCCGAACAAGGTCAAAGGCGAATCGCAAACTGCGTAGAACCGAATAAATTCGAAGGCACAAAATACACAAATTCGTTTTGCGTATTTTGTGCCTTTTTGGCTGCTTATGAAACTTCATGCCGAGATCGGCGACGATAAATACGAACTCGAGTTAAAACGCGAAGGCGGTTGGATCCGTGCTTGGATCGACGGTGAACCGTTCGATGCGGAAGTCTCGCAGCCGGAACCGAACGTATTTCTATTCAAACATCAGGGACGTATCATCGAAGCCTTCGTCGAACCGGATCTCGGAGCGGACCGTTCAAGAAGCGTTTGGATAAAGGGAAATGAATATGATGTCAGGATCTTCGACCCGAAACGGCTCCGTGGGTCGGAAACCGTTTCCGGCCAGGATGAGGGCCGCGCGGAAATTCGGTCTGCGATGCCGGGAAAGGTTGTGCGTGTCCTCGTGGAATTGGGCGACGAAGTTGAAAAAGGCGCCGGCGTGATCGTCGTTGAAGCGATGAAGATGCAGAATGAACTCAAGACGCCGAAAAGCGGAACTGTTAAATCGATCAAGGTTGCGGAGGGCGACACCGTCTCAGCCGGTGACGTACTTGCGACGATCGAATAGTTTGGAAAAACCCCAGAGTAAAGGACCATTCGGCGATCGAAAGTTCGCGGCCGATCGTCTCACGCACCCCACGCACGCTTTCCAGGAAACCGGCCTATTCCTTCGGTTCGGTTCTCACACGATCACTTTTTTCTCGGTTGACGTGCCAAATTACTTCTTGGCTGACTCACCAGATTCGCCAGCAAACGGTACGCT
>JAICPV010000514.1 GCA_025929655.1 Pyrinomonadaceae bacterium | reverse complement strand
TCCCGACGCCGTCACGGGCGAAATTCCGGATTCACCGTTTTCTGTGAGCGACAACGCGGATACACCAAGACAGCGATTCGGCACCGGCCGCAATAGAAAGAAGCCGGCAGCGAACACGAATGTCGAACCGGATCAAACGGTCGCGCAAAGCGAATCGAATACCAATACGAATGCCAACGTTAATCCGCCGATATCGAGCGACCCATTGTCGTCGGTCGAGATCAACAAGCGTCCGATAGCGGACCTGGGCAACTCGATCAATGCTTTGAAGGATAAAGGTCCGTTGAACCTCGAAAGCGAATTTTCGGTTTCGGGTAAGGGCCGGCTCGATAAGGATGGTCGATTAGATCCGAAAACATTTCGATATGGACCTATAACAGGTCAGGACGAAAATGTGGTCAATATTGTTAAGGATTCTATCGAGGCTTTGAATGAGGCCGGCTACCTTGCGTACATAAAGGATATTATTGGCAAAGAGCTCGGGTTTGTCCTGGCGCAAAACACTGAGAACTTGGAAGCCACATTTCAAACGGATCTTGCGAACGATTCGCTCGCGAAGCAGCGGAAATCGAGCCTGGACCTGTTGATCTCGATCGCGAAAAGTCGAAAACAAGGTGTTAACGCGAGCCAGAATGACAAAGACGATCTGGTTCTCCTTGAGGGTGTGCAGACGGAAGTCGTGGGCAAGACGCTCAAAATAAAATTTGTCGTGCCGAAAGCGATTGCTCATCCGATGATCCAGAGAAAGCTCGCCGAACAGGCCGCGGAAATGAAAAAACCGAATGGCGTCGCGAACACGGCAAATTCCAACGACACCGCAGCGAAGTAATTAATTGAGCAATCGAACGACCCAAAACTCGATCCTCTTCATCACAACGCTCGGTGTGTATCTCGGCCTTTTGGTTGTGGGCGGGGCGGCGCCGCAGGTTTTTGCGCATTCGGCGACGACCCGGAATTTCGAGCTGGTCGACGAATTCGAGATAAAGGATGATCTCGAAAAAAAGCCGGACGACGAGCGTTCGCCCGTCAACGTCTCGCTTGAGAACTATCTCGAGGACGTCGAGCTGTTCATTTCTTCGCTTCGTGGGCTTCAAAAGCGCGGGCTTTTCGACCCGTCGAAAGACACGTTCTCGGTTGGCCAAAGCACTCAGCTTCCCTGCATTCCCGCCAACAAGATCGGCAGTTACACGGTCGCGGAGTTCGCAACGGACAGTGAATCGGCCAGGCATACGCTCGAATGGTTTTCGAAGCGTCTGACCGATGGTTACTCACTCGGCGATTGCCTGCCGAACGACCGGTACGGCTCCAAAGAGACCCATGATTCGAAGTTCAACTTCAAGCTGGATAAAAATCAGTTTACGATAGAGGTGGTTGTTAAAAAGGCGTCTGCTAAAGATGCCGGCCACCTTGCGACGGACCTCGCAAATACATTTCGTAAATTGAAGATCGCATCCGCTAATGCAGCTCGGATGCGAATCTACGAAACGACCACTTTCCGAGCCGAGAACGATCAGGTTTTCGTCATCACCCGCCTGCCCCGTGCCGACCTTGAGTCGCTGCTTGTCAAAGACGCATAAGCAGCGGCCGGGCCTTCGCGCACCAGCCAATTACGAAAACAAAGTGTCCGAAGCCCGACCGTCAGGGAGGGCGCATCGCATAGAACGCGACTGCGAATGTTGGACACAGGCACGCTAAAGCGTGAACTCCAAACGAGGACAAAATGCCAGTAAACAGTTTTGCAGACAAACTAGTAAAGAAAGTTTTCGGCTCGTCGAGCGACATTTTTTTGAAAAAGGTGAAGCCGACGGTTGCCGAGATAAATGATTGGGAATCCAAGCTTGAGAAGCTTTCCGACGATGAGCTGAAAGCACAGACGCCGAAGTTCAAAGAGATGATCGTTGATCATCTGGAAGGCATCGAGGACAAGACGGAGCGCATCCGCGAGGAGCAGGAGATTCTTCACCGACTTCTGCCTGAAGCGTTCGCGACGGTTCGTGAAGCATCCCGACGCGTCACCGGGATGCGCCATTTCGACGTGCAGATGATCGGCGGCATCGCGCTTCATCAGGGACGTATCGCCGAGATGCGTACGGGTGAGGGTAAAACACTTGTCGCGACCCTGCCATCGTACCTGAACGCATTGACCGGCCGCGGCGTCCACGTCGT
>JAICPV010000346.1 GCA_025929655.1 Pyrinomonadaceae bacterium | reverse complement strand
GATGGCTTGTCATTCTTACGGGCGCGATCTTTAATTTCGCGATCTTTTTCGTGGCCTTCAGCACATTAAAGCTGCGGGATTCATCGAGCGAGGTATTACCGCTCGAAGATTTCGAATGGCATCCGTTCAAAGGCGTTTCCGAGTGGGCGGGCGGCAGCCTTCGCCGTCGGGATCCAATTCGCCGATCGAAGAAAGCGCGGCAGCGAATGCGCTCAATTCACAAAACCGACAGCTAGCAAAATTATTCTTTCCATTGTACGACGCGTTTGATATTTTCCTTGTATTGAAACATCGATACCGGGAGGGAAGGCATGCGAGTTGAATTACAGGACCGCGCAAGGGCGCTTGAAAACGATTACTTCCGACGGCGAGAATCGGAGCTGATCGAACGGCTGAAGGGCCACCTTGCGGTTGAGAATGCGCAGGGCACAGGCTTGACTTGCCCTAAATGTCATGCTGAGTTGCTCGAAGCCGGCTTTCAGGACATAAAACTGGATGTTTGCGGAAAATGCCACGGCGTTTGGTTCGACGCGGGCGAGCTGGCCCATGTGATCGTTAACGACAAAGAGGGTGGTTGGTTCAGCAAACTTTTCGATTGACCCAATATGAAGCGAGTTACTTGTTCACTCGTCATTGTCATGGCGGCTGCTTTATTCGCGATTGCTCAAGGGCGCACCATCGTAAACGACCAGGCGGCCGCGAAAATGCTGCTCGGTAAACACAAACTCTCGCTCCAATGGATCAGTTGGCAGCATTTCGGATCAGCCACGGTCACGAACGAGGCGGCGGTTTACAGCATTCGAGGATCGCAGAAAAGCCGCGACAACAGAGATCTGCTCACCATCGAAGGAATCATCGTGTCGATCGATGCTAATCAGTTCGTTTTCGAAGGTAAGATCGTCACGCAGATCTCCCACATAAACGGCGGCAAACCCTGCACGCGTCACGGCGATTTCACTTTCAAAATAACCGGTAAGAGAAAATACTGGCGCATGCAGGAAATGGACAATCCGTGCGATCAGGCTACCGATTACGTCGATATCTTTTTCCGATAAGGTTAGGCCACAGAGTTCACAGAGGACGCTGAGAATAGACTTTCTAAAGTGTTCTCTGTGAACTTTGTGGCTAAAATGATCTTTATGTTAAATTTTGCCGTTGAGACGGCTCGGGCGGCCGGGCACGTCCTGATGGAAAAGTTCGGCCGGATCTCTGCCGTCACCAAGAAAGGCGATATCAATCTTGTCACCGAAGCGGATCTTGCCTCGGAAGAACTTATCATCGAACGGATCAAATCTTATTATCCGAAGCATTCGATCCTCGCCGAAGAGGGAGGCGACGTCATAAAGATCGAAGGCGAGAGAACGTGGAAATGGATCATCGATCCGCTCGACGGCACCACGAATTACGCACACGGTTATCCCTGTTTCTGCGTCACGCTCGCGCTCGAGCATGACGGCGAGATAGTGCTCGGCGTGACCTTCGATCCAACGCGAAACGAACTGTTCTCCGCCGAAAAGGGCTGTGGCGCGGCCCTGAACGGAAAACCGATGCGCGTTTCTTCAACCGAAAAACTAAGCGAGGCTCTGATCGTCACCGGGTTCCCATACGACTTCAAACAGCGTGAGAATTTCGCAAGTCACTTGACCGACTTTCTATTAAGTTCCCGCGGCGTTCGACGCGACGGTTCTGCAGCTATCGATATGGCTTATGTTGCGTGCGGACGATTTGACGGTTTTTGGGAAGAAGGACTGAATCCGTGGGACGTGGCGGCAGGAAAGCTTCTGATCGAAGAAGCCGGCGGCGTGATCACGTACTATGACGGATCGCCGTTCAGCATTTACAAACCGCCCATTTGCGCGAGTAACGGCATCATTCATGATCAAATGCTGGAAGTGCTTCGCTGAATCCCGCTTTATCCTTTACCGGATATCCTTTATCCTTTTCCAAAGTGACCTGGTTCAAACGCGACAAACCGAAGATCGAGACGTCGGAGGCGGACGAAGAGCGCAACGTTCGCACCGAAGGGATCTTTGTAAAGTGCCCTGAGTGCGACAACTCGCTATACAAAGGCGAGCTACACGATTCGCTCCAGGTTTGTACCCAGTGCAAGTATCATTTCAGATTTCCAGCCCGCGAACGGCTTTCTGTACTTTTCGACGACGGTCGGTACGAAAAGCTTGACGAGGATGTAACGTCTGGCGATCCGCTCGAATTCATCGATACGAAGCCATACAAGGACCGCATCAAGCAGGCTACCGCATCCTCAGGGCTGCCAGAAGCGATCGTTTCAGGGAAGGGAAAGGTCGGCGGACATTTGGTTTTCGCCGGAGCGATGGACATGTCGTTCATTGGCGGTTCGATGGGGTCGGCGGTCGGTGAAAAAATAACTCGACAGATCGAACGCGCGCTCGATGAAAAGGGTGCTGTGATCGTTTTCGCTGCGTCGGGCGGCGCGCGTATGCAGGAAGGGACGCTCTCGCTGATGCAGATGGGCAAAATATCGGCCGCCCTCGCGATGCTGCACGAAGCTCGTCTGCCGTTTATCTCGATATTGACAGACCCAACGACCGGCGGCGTGACCGCGAGTTTTGCGATGCTCGGCGACGTGATCATTGCGGAACCGAAAGCGTTGATCGGTTTCGCCGGCCCACGCGTGATCGAGCAGACGATCCGTCAGAAACTGCCGAAGGGATTCCAACGCAGCGAGTTCCTGCTCGAACACGGAATGGTCGATATGGTCGTCGACCGCCGAGAAATGCGCGGAGCGATCATCCGTGTTCTGGATTTCATGATGAATAGATCGAGCACGGCTGCATGATTCTTTGGGGCTTCTGTGATTTGCTTAGCCCTGGAACTATAGAACACACAGAGCAAAAAGAAAGAGATGTTAAGAAAAGTACTTGCAGAACTCTACGAACGCGATCTGGATAAGTTGCGCACCGAGATAGCCTCATACGAAAACGAATCCGGTCTTTGGAAGACCGACGAAGGCATCTCAAATTCGGCCGGAAATCTTTGCCTGCATCTGACGGGAAATTTGAAACACTTCTTCGGCGCTGTTCTGGGGGAAACCGGGTACGTGCGCGACCGCGACGCAGAGTTCGCCGATAAAGATGTTCCCCGGAGCGAAATGCTCGCGGACATCGACGCTACGAAGAATGTCGTTCTCTCGACGCTAGCCAGTGTAACCGAAGAAGATCTGAATAAGCCGTATCCGCTCGAAGTATTCGGCCGCCCGATGACCGTCGGCTATTTCCTCACGCACCTCGCGACGCATTTCAATTACCATCTCGGCCAGATCAATTACCACCGCCGGCTTTTGTCGTGAATTTCGCCGAATCGGAAGAATATCTCTACTCGCTCGGCAACGAAGTCGAGGCGATGAAACTCGGCCTCGACAACATCCGCAAACTTTTAAATGTATTAGGACATCCCGAAAAGAAATACTTAAAAGTGCAGATCGCCGGCACAAACGGAAAAGGTTCGGTCTGCGCGTTTCTAAATTCGATCTGCCTTGAAGCCGGAATTAAAACGGGAATGTTCACATCGCCGCATCAGGTATCGGTGACGGAACGCGTAAAG